>CAIPYV010000016.1 GCA_903869365.1 uncultured Chlorobiaceae bacterium | reverse complement strand
CATTATAAAAACTTTATATATTTGGGGGAGAAAATTTCCACAAATATACAAAAAAATACAGTTTGATATTCAAAATGTTACGAAAGTTAAATTTTAAACACCACTGTATTCAGTGGTTGCAGGTCAAATCTCGAATTGCTGGCCTAAAAGCCACCTTCTTCCACAGGGTGTACAATAATTTTTAATTTCATTTCAAGTCAATCACATCCCTTCCACAAGGGCAACCGGCAGACCAGTACAGAGTGAAATCGTTTCGATGTCAAGACCTGCTTCTTTAAGCCTTTTTGCAACTTCCAGAGCTTTTTGCTGACTACCCTCGGCCTTACCCTCATCATAAGCGGTATCAACAACATTCTTCAGGTCACGATATACCTTGAGGCTCTCTTCATATTCACTCCGTCCGACCTGTTCATTGGGTAAAAATGAAAGATCAGAAACGGTCCCCGCTTCAGGAGGCAAGAGTGTGTTCAGAAATGCTATAAGCAGTTCTTTGTTTACTTCCGATCCAAAGATTTTCTTGAAACCAAAGTCGGTGAAGGGATTTATGTAACGATCTTTTATAAGCATAGTTCGCTCTCCTTTTGGAGAATATTATATGACACAACCAGAGTTCAGAGTGGTATTAATCTACTAAAAATACTGGATTTTCTTTTTGCCGAAAGGCTGGGGTTCAACTCATCCGATCACCCAGAAGAGGCAAAAGGGTTTTCGCATGATGATTGTCAGTGAAAATATCATATTAACTATGGGCTTTTTTTTTACCTTACTGAGGGAGGATTTCGGTGTGCCAGTTGAGCAATCCCTTATATGCTTGATCGGCAATGTTTTACAGTTATTAAAGTCGAGGTTTATCATGAATTACTCCGTATCGAGCCGCAAAGAGTTAACGATCATGAAAATCGAAGAAGAGGTGTTTGATTTTCGTCATGGCGACGCTTTCAGGCTGGCAATTGATGAATTGGTTAATAAAGAGAAGTGCAAAAACCTGATCATCGATTTTTCTCATGTCAAAGCTATTGATTCCTGCGGTATCAGTTCAATGCTGCTTGCACACCAGTTCTCCAATCAATCGGACGGGCTTGCTGTTTTCGTTTCTCTCTGCAAGCAGATCAAGGATCTGCTGAAATTGACAAATCTCAACAAACAGCTCTACATTTTTTCTTCCATCAATGAGGTTATAACACTCATTGAACCGGCGATGAAAAGCAAACGAGATGCTCGAGGAAAATCTCAATCACCAGCATATGAGGTAAACGATGAAGCCAACGATGATCTGAATGATGATTTAGACCTTATGGCTCTACCAGATCTGCATGAAGAGAATCTGGACGAGCCCATGGTGGAATCTGATGAACCAAACGAACAGTCCGACGACCTCATTGATCCCCTGAGAGAAAATGAGCCTGTCTTAAAAAAAAGAGGACGCCCGAAAAAAGCAAACCTATAGATGAAAAGATCGGGTGCGACTCTTCGATGCTTCATATTCGGGGATAGAGAAGCTTTGCTGGAAAAGTCCGGTTGAACAGCTCTATCTGCTTTCGGCTCTCCTCCATAATGGCGTCAAGGGGCATCTGTTTTTGGATCATTTCACGAAAGAGAGAGGTGCCGGCAAGCCGATCGAAAAACAGGTGTCCTTTGTCAAGCGCTATTCCATCCGGATAGAGACGCTGCAGGACAAGAAGAAGGGCCGCGGCTGTTTTGAAGGGGCTGAAGGTTTTTCTCTCTGTAATTGAAAGTTTCACTCCCTGACAGCGTTCTCCAATGAACTTGCCCGACAGTGGCTGAAAAGAAACGACTTCAAAAGCAACTCCGGGAAGACGGTAGGCATTGAGAGCATCCGCAAGTTCCCCTCCATTGATATAAGGCGCTCCAATCTGCAGAAAGGGAGCATTGGTTCCACGGCCTTCACTGACGGTTGTGGCTTCAAGAAACACCGTCGCAGGATAGACTATGGCCGTGTCAACACTTCTGATATTCGGGGATGGAGAGATAAACCTGAAGGAAGGATATTCATCGGCAAACATTGCCCGATTGTATCCCGACATTGCTATCACCTTCAGATCAAGTTTTTTATAAAAGCGCTCCTTCAGCAGCATGGCAATTTCACCGACGGTCATGGAATGAATAAAAGGGATATCGACAGCACCTACAAACGACTCATATCCCTGCGCCAGCATAAATCCAGCCGGAGCAAGGGGAATAACCGGATTGGGACGATCAAGAACCATAAAGGGTATGCCAGCCTCCTCACAGGCCTGCATGACATTTTTCATCGTCGAGATATAGGTATAACAGCGGGAACCGATATCCTGAAGATCAAAAACCAGTATATCAATACTCTTCAGCTGTTGGATATCAGGTTTTTTTGACATTCCATAGAGCGAAAATACCGGAAGAGTATCATGCACAAATGCTGCACCAACTTTTTTTCCGGCTTCGATATCAGCCGAAAAGCCATGCTCGGGAGCCATGATAAACTTGAGTCCGACTCCTTTGCGAAGCATGAGGGCATAATTCGACTCCCCTGTCCGGCTGACTCCAGCCACATTGGTAATGAGACCAACCTTCAAGCCCGCAAGCTCCTGAAATCCGGAGGCTTCAAGGCGATCTATACCGTAGAGCAACGGTTCAGCTGGTGCAGAAAGGGGAAAAAAGAGAGAAAAAAGAAGAAAGAGAACGGAGAAAAAACATCCTTGAATAGTCATGACTCAGTGCCTCTTAACGAATGTTTTAAAGCCAAAAAGATGCCACTTGTCCTGCTCCCTTCACAAAAAGTGAAGCTGAAGAGTAAAATAGAGAGTTCAGGAGAAAAAAAGAACGAATCGGCAAAAAAAAAGCCGCCTGGTGAATGGCGGCTTTTGTTGTGGTGGGGACAGGACTTGAACCTGCAACCTTCGGGTTATGAGCCCGACGAGCTACCAATTGCTCCACCCCACGATGTTTGTGCTTCAATGTACAGAATAAATTCTCTTTTGCAAACTTTTATTGTATCTGTTTACCATTTATTTCTAATCCATCGGGTTCTATAACAAAAAGTTTACCGTCAGCCCCCTCGACGGCGAGAATCATACCCTCTGAAACTTCATCGCGAATCGTGCGTTCGGCAAGATTGGCGACCAGGACGACATTTTTGCCAACCATCTCTTCAGGCGAGTAATAGCGGGCAAGACCGGCGAGAACCTGTCTCGTTACTGAACCGACCTGCAGCTGAAGTTTCAGGAGTTTTCCGGCTTTTTTCACTGTTTCGGCAGCTGTCACTTGAGCAACCCTCAAATCGAGCTTTAAAAAATCATCAAAACTGATGACCGGCTTGAACTCCATACGATGCTGTTCAGCCCCTGCCTCCCGTTTCTGCGCTTCGACAAGAAGAGCCTCAATTTTTCTGAGTTCCGGAGCAATATCGGCATCATCAATTTTTGTAAAAAGAATTTCCGACTCCGCCCTGAGCTTATGGCCTTTTGGCAGAACCGGATGCAGCAGCGATGCGGTGAGGGAGACTCCGCGGGTAAAACGATCTTCGATGCTCCCCTCAAACCCCAGCATGGCATAGATCCGGTTACTGGTTTCCGGAATGACCGGATAGAGTACAACCGCAAGCGCGTAACACAGGTTCAGGGAGAGAGCCATAGAGCTTGCTGCCGCTTCGCGGTCACTCTTGATGACTTTCCAAGGCTCGGACTCCGTCAGAAATCGATTGGCAGCCCTTGCAATCTCCATCCCAAGAGAGGTCGCCTCTCTGAAATGAAACTGTTCAAACGCAACATCAAGCTGCTGGAGGGTATCCGTCCAGTTAATGCCAAGAGAGTTCCACGCTTCAGGAGAAGAGTCACAGGGTACCTCTCCACCAAAACGTGCATTGGTAAAATCAACCGAGCGCTTGATAAAGTTCCCGAGGGTATCGGCCAGTTCACCATTGGTCCTGTTCTGAAAGTCCTGCCAGCTGAAATCGGTATCCTTGTTTTCAGGATAGTTCATGGCGATGGTGTAGCGAAGGGTATCGGCTGGAAATTTCTCAAGAAACTCTCCAAGATAGACCGCATAGTTTCTTGACTTTGAAAACTTTCTGCCTTCAAAATTCATGAACTCTGAGGCCGGCACATTATCGGCAAGATTATAGCACTCGCTCTGGCGCCCTTCGTTCCATGCCATCAGAATCGCAGGAAACATCAGGGTATGAAAAACAACATTATCCTTCCCTATAAAGTGAACAAGTCTGGTACGGGGATCCTGCCAATACGCTTTCCATAAGTCACGCTCTCCCATTTTTTCGGCCCACTCTCTGGTAAAGGAGATATAGCCGAGGACAGCATCGAACCATACATAGAGTACCTTCCCCGCAGCTTCCTGCGTGTCGAGAGGCACTTTGATGCCCCAGCTCAGATCACGGGTTATCGCCCTGTCGTTCAGTCCCTGTCTGAGCCATGTGCGGCTATAATTCACCACATTCTGCCGCCAATCCCCTTCATGACTGTTGACGTACTCCTCAAGCGGCTGCTGGAAGCGTCCCAGCGGAAAATACCAGTGCATGGTTTCGCGCAGCTCCGGTGTGGCATCTGAAAGCCGGCTTTTCGGGTTGATGAGTTCAAGCGGACTTAAATGGGTTCCGCACTGTTCGCACTGATCGCTGTTGGCCTCGGGGTTATTGCAGATCGGGCAGGTACCGGTAACATAACGGTCTGAAAGAAAGCGATCGGCCTTGCGGTCAAAAAAAAGCTTTTCGGTCTTTTGAGTAAAAATCCCTTTCTTTTCAATCTCAAGAAAAAACTCCTGCGCCGTGGCATGGTGAAGCGCAGATGTTGTTCGGCCATAATAATCAAACGAAATACCGCACTTCGTAAACGCATCATAGTTCATTCGATGATAGCGATCAACAACATCCTGAGGTGCAATTCCCTCTTTTTCAGCTGTAAGGGTAATAGGAACACCGTGTTCATCGGAGCCGCCAATATGAAGAACATCCTCACCCTTGAGCCGTTTATATCGAACATAAATATCTGCAGGAAGATAGACGCCAGCCAGATGGCCGAGATGAACCGGACCGTTGGCATAAGGAAGCGCTGTCGTGACCAGGGTTCTTTGAAATTGATGCATAGTGAGTCGGGATACATTACCGCGATTAAAAATTCTCTATTTCTTTACATACAGAGCATTGAACTTGTCTACAGGAATCCTGCGTGTCTGATCGTTCTTGAGATAACGAAGACAGACAAGTTTTTTCTGGGTATCAATATTTTCAACAACAGCGGCCCCTTCCGGAGTATTCACCTTGCTGCCTACAGGAGGAAGAGGCGGATGGGCAGCTGCTGGCGTATGGCATCCTTTCTCATGTTTTGAATATCCAAGACAGCACTTCGGGCGATTACAGATACCGGTGATATTGAAAGCATGGCTGTCATTACCCGCATTTTCGGAATATTGCGATTTTTCAGAAAACGGATTAGCGTGAATTTTCTGCAGCCAGCTCGAACAGCACAAGAGGCAACCGCAAGGGCCAAAGGCATTCGCTCGGCGTGCCTCTTCACGTGTTGTGATCTGTACCATCTGAATTCTTGCTTTGAACTCTCCAGCAAGATCCCGCACAAGTGTCCTGAAATCAACACGGTGGGAGGAGGTATAGTAAACCGAGAGCTTCTGCTGATCCATGCGCAACTCCACATCAACCAGTTTCAGATCAAGTTCATGCTTTTTAATCTTGTTCAAGCAAACTTCCCGAATCTCCGACTGCCGTTTTTTGAGGTCTATAATGGCCTGATTGTCATTCTCGTCGGCAATACGCAAGACCTCGGTACACCCCTGACCATTTTTGTCCAATCCTTTCAGCTGGAGCTTTTTGCGGGCGATCTGACCGACAGAATAGACAACACCAAAATCATAGCCACCATCAGATTCAATAATAACCTGCAATCCGATCGTAAAAGGAATTCCGGTATTGTTGCGAAAGAATTCACGCCGGCAGCCTTGCAGCTCAACCTCACAGATATCATCAACAACGTCTGCAGAAGCTGCCCCGTAAATCGCTTCCATTTCGCTATGCAGCAACTGTGAAAGCCGCAGCCTTACCTTTGTATTATCACCTAAAAGACAACTGCATATAACATTACTCATAAAATATCATTGGTTTTTTTATTCCGAAAGCGAACAACATCCGGTTTCCGGCATTACTCGTTTATCCTTTTTCAAGACCAAAAAAACGCATACATGCTTCAACACGTTTATTTATTGAAGCTGTTCCTCTGACAACAATGTGTGCTTCATCAATAGTCCGGTTCCTGATCTTTCCCCCAAGCTCGTCAAGGTGCGACTCCGTCATGCTCTGCATATATACGGTAAGATCATCAGCTGCTGCATACTCTGCCGATGAGAGTAACCGAGGCGCTCTGAACGACAAACAGAGTTCAGGTTTCTGTTCGTCAAGATATTCAATCCGACTGACAACTGAAACAAGGTAAATCAACGGAGTCTTCTTAAGAACACCCGCAATAATTGAGGCTGTTCCTTTATAAAAATGAAGCGGCCTCTTTTCGACCGGTTCTATCTTTCCCTGAGGAAAAATCCACAACGCATTCTGTCGCTCACTCTTGACCGTGAGGAGTTCAGCTGCATACCGGAGCGTATCGAGCACACTGCGAGGGCGGGATCGATCAAGGGAAAAAGCTCCGAGACGGGTAAAGAAACGGTGTTTCTTCAACTGCTGATACTCAATAATGATATGCAGATTCTGGTGAAAAAATTCTTCAGTGCAGAGCTGAGACCAGAACCCATCCCACCAATAGGCGTGATTGGCATACAAGATAACCGGAATACGGGGATCCATTTCCTGTACTCCGGCCTGCATAACAACCCGTACCGAGTTAAAATACCGTCTGAACTGCCGGCGGGAATACCAGCTGAACCATAGGGTGTAGAGTCTGCTCCGTCGGACTTTGAGCATCCGCGCTTATTTGAACGCTCTCCTGATACGGTTTATCGCCTCTTCCAGAGAGGTGATCGAGGCCGCATAGGAGAGACGGAGATTCTCAGGCGCACCGAAGGCATCACCCGGAACGGTGGCCACATGATGCACCTTCAGAAGATATTCGGCAACATCGGCTGAATCCTTCATGACCACCTCATTAAAGGTCTGACCGAAAAGGGCGCTGACATCAGGGAAGATATAAAATGCACCCATAGGAAGCGCTGTTTTAAAACCGGGAATGCTGTTGAGCGCCTGATACATATAATCGCGACGCTTTTCAAATTCAGCACGTCGCTCTTCAACAATCCCCTGATCGCCGGTCAGCGCAGCCACTGCAGCTTTCTGGGCGATAGCATTTGGATTGGAGGTGGTCTGCGACTGTATTTTATCGCATGCGTCAATCAGCCACTTCGGGCCGGCAAGGTATCCGATTCTCCAGCCGGTCATCGCATAGGTTTTCGACACTCCATTGCTGACAATGACCCAATCCTTCATGGAGGTAATTCCAGCAGGAGAGAAGGGACGGACATCTCCATAGACAATCATATCATACATTTCATCGGAGAGGATAAATATCCCTCGACCTTCAATGACCTTCGCCAGAGCACGCACCTCTTCTTCGCTATAGACCGAACCTGTAGGATTTGATGGAGAGTTGAGTACCAGCACCTTTGTCTTTGGAGTAATGGCACGCTCAAGCTGCTCCGGAGTCATTTTGTACTCTGTTTCCAGCGTCGTATGGACAATAACCGGCGTGGCACTTGCAAGACGAACCATTTCGGGAAAGCTTACCCAGTAGGGCGCAGGAACAATTACCTCATCACCCTCTTGGCAAAGCGCGAGAAAAGTGTTGGCAAGGGTCTGCTTGCCCCCGTTGCTGACAATAATCTGGTTTTCCTGAAACTCCAGTTGATTGTCACGCCGGAACTTTGCAAGAATGGCTTTTTTAAGCTCTGGAATACCCGAATTGGTGGTATATCGGGTAAATCCTGCATTGATCGCCGCAATAGCTGCCTGATTGACATTGTCCGGTGTAGGGAAATCCGGCTCTCCGGCTGAAAGGCTGACAATGTCCTTGCCTTCGGCCTTCATGGTGGCGGCTAGATTACTGATACGCATGGTTTGCGACTCCTGCATACTGAGTACCCGACGTGTCAGATATTTTTGTTCCAAACTATGTGTTGTAGACATTGTAACTGGTTGATTATGATTTATTTATTTTCGTTCATCCCGTTTTTGATGAAGCATTTCAAGAACGCATGGATGCACAAATTTTCGGACATCCCCGCCAAGCAATGCAACCTCCTTGATAATTGATGACGCAACATAGGTGTATTTGACATTAGGCATCAAAAATACCGTTGTAACCTCCGGATAGAGCTGGCGATTCAAAAGCGACATCTGAAACTCATATTCAAAATCCTTGACCTGCCGCACCCCCCTGACAATTGCCCTTGCACCTGACTGGCGGGCATAATCAGCAAGAAGACCTTCATGGAGCGTCTCAACAGTGACCGTGGAGTAATCGGCAGTAACCTCCCTGATCATCTCAAGCCGTTCGTCACCGCTGAAAAGTGCCTGTTTATTGCTGTTCGCAGCTATGACGACAATAACTTCTTCAAAAATATTAAGCGCACGTTCAAGAACATCGAGGTGTCCGTTGGTGAAGGGATCGAAGGTTCCTGGATAAATGGCTTTCTGTTTCATCGGCAGAAAAAGGATCAGTGCTGAAAAAAAGTAACTCGTGTCATCCCGTAATCTCTGTGAAAAGAGTAATAGGGCGACCGGCTGCAATCAATATGGGTACTATGTTCGATAAGCAGCAAGCCCTCTTCGGCAAGAAGTCTGCTGCCGACAATTTTTTCAATCAGCCGGTCATAATCCGGCCAGGAATAAGGAGGATCGCAAAAGACAAGATCGAACCGGCCTGTCGCACGCCCAAGAAACGCCGAAACATCCGAATGAACAATCCTGACCTGATCATGAACCCCTAATTGCAGGGTTGTGGACTTCAAGGCTTTCAAAGCATCACCATGCTGATCAACAAAACACACTGATCCTGCACCGCGGCTCAAGGCCTCAAACCCGAGAGAACCGAAGCCGGCAAAGAGATCAAGAACAGCAATTCCGTCTAAATCGATCCTCCCTGACAGAATATCAAAGAGTGATTTTTTGACACGGCTGCTGCAAGGACGTATTGCGAGCGATGATGAACTCCTGATTTTTCGCCCTTTATATGTACCCGCCAGAATCTGCACTGATCCAATGCAATCTAAAAGTCACCGAAAAGGGTCTCACTGAGGATGAGAAGTGCTTTTACAGCATCATCCTTTGACGGCGGTTTGCCGTGCCAGTTCGAATTGTCCGGCATGGTACCCTCAAAAAAGGGAACTCCTTTACCCATAGTCGTTACGGCCAGCACCACTGTCGGCCTCGTGCGATCTTCAGCAGCCTGTATACGTTCCACGGTGAGAACAAAATCCTCAATATTGTTACCATCACAATGATAGACATCCCATCCAAAGGCCCGCCATTTATCCGCGAATGGTTCAAGGCTCATAATGTTGTCGACCTCTCCATCAATCTGCATATTGTTACAATCGACAATGCCGATCAGTTTTCCAAGTCTGTAATGAGAGGCACTCATGGCCGCCTCCCAGATCTGTCCCTCCTGACATTCGCCATCGCCCATCAGACAGAATACATCATTTTCCTTGCCGTCTATGCGAAGACCGAGCGCGGCCCCGACTGCTGCTGAAAGACCCTGACCAAGAGAACCGGAAGCGATTCTGACACCCGGAAGCCTCGATTCAGAGGTAGGATGACCCTGCAGGAAGGAATTAACCTGCCGCAGGGAGTTCAGCTCGCTGAGAGGAAAATAACCTGAACGGGCAAGAACACTGTACCAAACCGGTGCAATGTGGCCATTGGAAAGAAAAACCAGGTCCTGATCATTATTGTGCCAGAAGTTATGCGGCTCCTTCTGAAGCACCCTGAAGTAGAGTGCAGTAAAAATATCAGCCATGCCAAGTGAGCCTCCCGTATGACCGGAATTGGCCTGAGCAAGCATTCTGATAATGTCCCGCCGGACCTGACGGGCCATCTCGTTAAGTTCATCAAAGGTGGCAAGCTCAAGAAGCTCGCCTTTTTTTTCTGCCGGATAAACTTTTAAGTCTTTTGCCATGGTAGGTCAACAAAATTCTCGCGAATTAATAAAAAAGGTGCAGTTTAGGGGTCTGGTGCTAAATAACAAAAAAAACCTAATCATGTTCACGCTTTCTTTCCCTGAAAAATTTCCATACTGAAAAAGAGAGAAGCAGAACAAACAAAACCGTTACCGGAAGAGTGTAGAGAGCCACATAACGTCCGATATGCTGCCAGTTACTTCCCAGAAGAAATCCGCCATAGAGCAAAAGCACATTCCACGCTGTTGCGCTTGTGGCCGCATTCAGAAGAACATAACGGGTCTTGAGATCCATCAATCCGGCCATCACAGAAATCACCGCTCTGGAGCCGAACAGAAAACGATTTACCAAGACGGCAAGATAACCATGAGCGGCAAATTTCCTGCGTAAAAGTTCCATATCGGACGGAGGAAAAAAACGATGAACACTTTTTGACAGCCAGTGCTTGACTGAACTGCCTCCCTCGGCATACAACTTCAGACCAAGATTCCGGCTGAGCATGTAGACCAGCATAAACCCGGCCGTCGAGCCTGCAGAGGCCCAGAACAGGGCACCTGTAAAGGTTATCCCGCTTTGATAGATGAGATACCCGACAAAAGCAACCGGAACATCTCCAGGTATCGGCGGCACTACATTTTCAAAAAAAGCAATAAGAAAAAGGAACAGATAGACCGATGATGGATCGGCATGCTGCAGATAGGTAATCGCTGAGTCAAGCATGTAACCCCCCGGTCTTCTGAACTATGTTTCTCAATCGAGTTCAAGCACCCGTCTCTGCACTTCGCTGTAGGCATCCTCAACACCTCCGAGATCAAAGCGGAAACGATCCTTATCCATTTTTTCATTTGTTTCAAGATCCCAGAAACGGCAGGTGTCGGGGCTGATTTCGTCACCAAGGAGAATCTCACCATCATGGCGTCCGAATTCGAGCTTGAAATCTACAAGCTTCAATTTGCGGTCAGCAAAAAACTGTTTCAGCACCGCATTGACCGCTTCAGCACGGTTTTTCAGAATTGCAAGCTCCTCAAGCGTGGCAACACCGAGCGCAACCGCATGAGACTCATTCATCAGAGGGTCATCAAGATCGTCATCTTTCAAATAGAACTCGACTATTGGATTTTCAAGCACAGTTCCTTCAGCAAACCCATACCGTTTCACTAATGAACCGGCGGCAATATTGCGTACCACGACCTCAACCTTGATAATGTCAAGATGCCGGCAAAGCATATCCCGATCGGAAAGCTTCTCAACCAGATGGGTATGGATACCGTGTTCTTCAAGAAGAGTAAACAGTTTGCAGGAAATAGCATTGTTCACGACACCCTTCTCAGCGATAGTGCCTTTTTTCTTGTTGTTGAACGCCGTCGCATCATCCTTGAACTCCTGTATCACCAGGCTGCTCTCTTCGGTTAAAAACACCCTCTTAGCCTTACCTTCGTAAAGCTGCTTCATCTTTTTCATGTAAAACGTTTTTTTATGGTGGTTGGCTACTCTCTACCCTTCATGATCAGAAGCCGCCTGCTCAACTGCTCCGGTAAGCACAATGGTAATCTGATCATCGGTAAGCCCTTTGTCTTTCAAAAAGCTCATGAACCTGAACACTCCAAGATCAGAAAGCATGGCTTTAGGCTGATCCTGTTCACTCAGTCCCCTGGTGCGACTATACTCTTCAGAGGTCTTGATCCAGTCATCAATGAAGTGTTCCGATTTCCCGCTCTCAAGAAAAAAACCGGTCACAATCCTTTCAACATCATCCCTTGAGGGTTCCGGATGAGCTGCAAACAATAGCTGCATCTCTTCGGAAATCCTCGCCAACACAATAACCGCCTCCCTGTCAAGGGTCTCCTCGAGTATATCTTTTGCCTGTTCTTTGACACCACTCATCTGGGGCATACTGTTTTCCGGATCGTTGTATAAATAAAATATTGATAGCTGAAAAATCCCGATTAAGTTACATAATCATTATGGTAAAGAAAAAAAATTACACAGAAAGAGGTTATGCGAAAATTACTCTCTTGCATTTTCCTTTTGTTCGGGATGGCATCCTCTCTTTCCCGACATGCCGCAGGAAACCCAACGCATGAAAAAAACGTGCTTTTTCTATGGTGGAATGTCGAGAATCTCTTTGATCCCGCCAATGACCCTGCAACTGACGACGATGAGTTTACTCCGGAGGGCACTATGCAGTGGACAGAAAAAAGGCTTCTTCTCAAACAGATGCGTCTCCGCCATGTGCTTTCGGCAATAGAGGCTCACCGCGACTACAGAAAATATCCAGATATCATTGCGTTTGCAGAGGTCGAAAACGAGCGTGTCTTTAGAGGAACACTCGATCCGATACCAGGGATCAGGTACAAATCAATTTATTATGAGTCATCCGACCCGAGAGGTATCGATATTGCGCTGGCCTGCAACACAAAAACAATCCGCTATGAGGCGTCGAAAGCGTATAGCGTCCCCCTTCAAGGAAAGCCGACAAGAAAGATCATCGTCGCTGGTTTTTCTGCCGGGGGGCATCCGTTTCACGTTATTCTGAACCACTGGCCTTCCCGATCCTTCGATACCCAATGGACGGAACGGAAGCGAATGGCGGCGGCAAGGGTGACCCGGCACCTTCTTGACAGCCTGCGTCTCGGAAACCCGGCGGCCGATATTGTGGTTATGGGCGATTTCAACGACGAACCAGAAAACCGTTCACTGAAAGAGGGACTCGGATCAAGCGATGATGCTGCAATGGTCAAGGCAAACGGCAGCAGGCTCCTCTACAACTGCTGGAGCGGTTATACGGGAATCGGCAGCTTCTCCTTCCACAAGCGGTGGCAGCACATCGACCAGATGCTTCTCTCCTCCGGCATGCTCGACAACAAAGGGCTTTTTGCCGGCAACAATGCTTTCCGCTGCTTCTCATTTTCACCCATGCTGGACGACTCCGGCAACCAGCCCTATGCAACCTATGCAAAAAGAACATATCAAGGCGGTTACTCCGACCACCTGCCGCTGCTCCTTAAGGCAAAGGTCATGAAATAACTCACCCCGCCGGTGATGTATGTCGAAAATAACCGAGCCATTTCAAAACCTCAAACCAGAGAACGCTTCCAAGTCCGGCCAGAATGCAAAGCACAAGATCCATGAAGTGAATGGTTGAAAATCTGAAGAGAGCAACAAAAAAGGGAACATAGAGAACAATCCCGAGCAGGAGAACTGCACCTGCCAGCAACGGCAGCAGTGCCATATTGGAACAACGCAGAGTGGCTATAGAGGTACGGTTCCATGAGCGGTTTGTCAGAATAAGGGCGAGATTTGCAATGATTAGCGTGGTAAAGGTCAATGCCCGAACCTCCGGCTCACGATCTCCACGGTTGACGGAAAACAAAAAAACACCAAGAACGACACAAAGCACGAAAAGGCCCTGCATCAGGCTGACCACCACGGTCTGACGACTGAATAAGGGCTCCCTGGAGTTACGGGGCGGGCGGTTCATCACATCGTTTTCCGGCGGTTCAGCTTCAAAAACAATTGAACATGCCGGATCAATGATGAGCTCCAGAAAAGCAATATGTGCAGGCAACAGAACAAGCGGCCAGTGAAAGAGTACCGGAATAATCAGCATTCCTGCAATTGGAACATGAATGGCCAGAATATAGGCAATGGCTTTTCTGATATTGTCAAAGATCCTGCGACCCATCGAAACCGCCTGAACAATCGAAGAAAAATCATCATCAAGCAGCACCAGGGAAGCTGACTCTCTGGCGACGTCAGTTCCTCGACCACCCATAGCTATACCAATGCCGGCAGCTTTCAAAGCAGGGGCATCATTAACCCCATCCCCGGTCATGGCGACAATCTCTCCATTGGCTTTGAATGCCTTAACCAGTCGCAATTTCTGTTCAGGCACCACCCTTGCAAAAATATTCACCGCATGAAGCCTCTCCTGGAGGTCATGGTCCGTCATACTCTCCACCTCACTGCCAGTCATAACCTTCTCAGGATCGTCAAGGCCGATCTGGCGAGCTATATTGCGTGCCGTACCGGGATAATCACCGGTAATCATCACCACACGGATACCTGCTCTATAGCATTCAGAGATTGCCGATGGCACCGTAGGGCGTACTGGATCAGCAAGTCCTATCAGACCAAGAAATTCAAAAACAAAATCATGCTGCCCGTCAGGCAAGAGAGGCTGCTGAAAGAGTGCCCTTGCCACACCCAATACTCGTAACCCTTTGTCAGCCATCGCACTGATCTGCTTTGCAAGCTCTTCTCTCTGCTGATCATCACCATGACAAAGATCAATAATTGCCTCAGGTGCTCCTTTGGTAGCAATGATATACTCCGCTCTATCGGATGATTTCCAGACGCGGGAGAGGGAAAGCAGCTCTTTCGATAACGGATACTCATGCACCATGATCCAGTCGTGATGCAGATGCTCACTTTCGGTAAGATAGTCATCCCCCGCCTGCCTGATTGCTTTTTCCATCGGATCAAAAGGATCAAGCTGACTGGCGAGAATGCTGAATTCAAGAAGTTCGTGGAAAGTTTCGGGCAGAGAGCCCGGCGCAACCGATCCGATATCAACAACCTCTCCGCCGGCAAAAAGCTTGCTCAGCATCATGCGGTTCATGGTGAGCGTACCGGTTTTATCAACACAGAGCACCGTTGCCGAGCCAAGTGTTTCTATTGCCGGCATACGTCGTGTAAGCACCTGTTTTTTAGACATGCGCCATGCACCAAGGGCAAGAAAGATCATCAGAACAACAGGCAGCTCTTCGGGAAGAATCGCCATGGCAAGGGTAATTCCTGCAAGTAATCCATTAAGGAGGTCACCGCGGGTGAGACTGTAGAATACAATCACCAAAATGCATAACGACAGTCCGACAATGGCGAGATTACGAACCCATACTCCTGTTTCCTGCTGCAAGAGGGTCTCTTCCGGTTCCACCGAGTGTAAAACCTTGCCGATTTTCCCGATTTCACTCCTGATGCCGGTTGCGGTAACACGGGCAATCCCCTGCCCCTGAACAACAAGAGTGCCTGAAAAAATGTATGGCAGATCATCTCCACCAGGATGCACCTCGTTTCCATCGGGTTCATCATCAGACTTTCTGACAGGAACGGACTCTCCTGTTAAAAAAGATTCATCAACCGACAGATTGAGGCTGGAGAGAAGCTGTGCATCTGCAGGAACCCGATCGCCCTCATTGACAATAACAATATCCCCCTGCACCACCTCGCGTCCGGCAATGCGACGTTCTGCTCCGCTTCTGACAACCAGGGCACGGGGACTTGAAAGCTCCTTTAACGCTTCCAGCGCATTTTCTGTTTTTCGTTCCTGATAGAGGGTCAACCCCATCACAAAAAAAACAAAACCAAGAAGCATCAGTGCCTCCTGCACATCGCCAAGCACCAGATAGACGCCACCGCACGAAACAAGCAGCAGCAACATCGGTTCACGAACAACCTCAAACGCGGTAGAAAAAATGCTCCGTCGACCGGAAGATGGCAACTCATTGTAGCCGTCCAAGGCCAATCGTTCAGCAGCTTCTACTTCTGAAAGACCAGGCATTCCAACGGAAGTTCTGTCGTTTTTCATGATCTGTATAGAGAGAGCATAACCACCTGTAACGATGGCATCAACGAAAATACAGAGAAAAACGCTCACTACAAGGTACCGTGTGATAAGGACTGCCGTTTTGGATGGCAACAGAAAGCCCGAAACGAAAAAAGGCGACTATGGAACTTGCCATAATCGCCTCTGGTGTCGGGGTGGCGGGACTCGAACCCACGACCTCTGCGTCCCGAACGCAGCACTCTACCAACTGAGCCACACCCCGAAATATTTCTTATCCGTGCCCTTGGGCAGACTTGAACTGCCGACCTTTAGTTTCGGAAACTACTGCTCTATCCACTGAGCTACAAGGGCTTGCTCTCAATTCACTTGAATCGTATCAGGGAAGTGAAGATAATAATAAAAAAACAAATTCAGAATAAAACGAAAGTTAGTAATGAGAGTGATGAGTGCTGAGTGCTGAGTGCTGAGAAAAATGCAGTTTCGATAGGTAGATACCCTATGAGGAGAAAATTATGCGTTTTTGGCATCTGCGACTATTCTTGCACTGAGAACAAGTTCAATAGGCTGGTCATAGGTGCCATTGGAAAATTTCTAACGCTATTCAACAACGTCCCGAACTCAGAGTCTTCCGTCCACTTGATCTGGGGGGAGCATTCCTTTGACATCGTATACTATGCCGGTGGGGGTGGAGAGAAGCTTGCGGATGTCGAGAGTTTTAAAGTGGTCGTGTGCAACGGTGAGAATGATTGCGTCGTAATGGTTGCCGTTAAGAGATGACAGGGATTCGAGGCCATATTCGTGCATGACTTCTTCTGGAGTGGCCCAGGGATCATAGATTTCCACTGCGGCGCCATATTGCTTGAGTTCTTGTGCTATATCGACTGCTCGGGTATTACGGATATCAGGGCAGTTTTCTTTGAAGGTGATACCGAGCATGAGTATTGCTGCTCCTTTGACCTTGTAGTCTCTCTTAATCAAAAGTTTGACTACTTCGGATGCTATGTATTTGCCCATGTTGTCGTTCAGTCTTCTTCCAGCAAGGATGATTTCTGGATGGTAACCACTTTCCTGAGCTTTCTGGGCAAGATAGTAGGGATCAACGCCGATGCAGTGGCCGCCGACAAGGCCTGGTTTAAACTGGAGAAAGTTCCATTTGGTGCCGGCGGCTTCGAGCACTTCATGAGTGTCGATGCCAAGGCGGTTGAAAATCATGGCGAGTTCGTTGATAAAGGCGATGTTGATGTCGCGCTGGGAGTTTTCTATGACTTTGGCTGCTTCAGCTACCTTGATGGATGAGGCTCGATGGGTGCCTGCTGTTATGATTGAGCGGTAGAGGGTATCTATTTTTTCGGCGGCTTCAGGGGTTGAACCTGAGGTGATTTTTTTAATTCTGGTAACGGTGTGTTCTTTGTCACCCGGGTTGATACGTTCAGGAGAATAACCGCAAAAAAAGTGCTGAGTGCTGAGTGCTGAGGGAGAAGGTGCCTGGGTTTGGGGTTGGGTGGTGCAGTATTTCAGGCCGGAGAATTTTTCGAGGATGGGGACGCACTCTTCTTCGGTGGCTCCCGGGTAGACGGTTGATTCGTAGATGACGATGTCGCCAGGTTTGAGCACTTTTCCGATGGTTTCGCTGGCTTTGATGAGTGGTGTCAGGTCGGGACGGTTATTTTTGTCAGTTGGAGTCGGGACGGTTACGATGTAGTAATTTGCTTCTGCAAGTGCGTCGCTGTCGCTGGTGATAAAAAGTGCTGCAGGCTTGTCGATACATGATGAATGGCGGTCGCAGAGGACGCTGTTGAGTTCTTGACCGGTTATTTCAAGGGTAGCGTCGTACCCTTTGCGAAGCTGGTTCACCCGTTCCTGTTTGATATCAAATCCGATAACGGGATATTTTTTAGCGAATTCTACGGCGAGAGGGAGGCCTACATAACCAAGACCGATAATTGCGATGGAAATTTGGGACATTATTTTTGAGGTCGTATGTTAACAACGGGGTATAAAGAGGATGCATCCATCTTCGGAGATACTAACAATAGAATATATCAAATCGGGTACGGAGTAACAAAGATGCGTCCTTGATACGAAGTTATCGTTTAACGGTCTGTTACACTCCTTTCCGTAGGCGCACAAGCACCTGTTCCTTTTTCTCTATGGCAAGATCGAAGTGCTTGATCAAGTTCCGACGTCATTCTGTACTGGGTATCTCAATCATGGCTCACCTATTTATGGTTTTATTGATTACAGTCCTTCAACAAGAGTAATCGGCAAGTCGATACAACATGAAATTGTTTGCAAGTTCCTCGAGAGTTTTGGTGAATTTTGGAAGTTCAAGGTAGATAAAGGTGAGTTTGGGCAAAAATGAAAGGTCTGCAACTTTGCCGGCTTCAGGAGGCAACAAGGTGTTCAGGAAGGCTATCAGAAGGTCTTTGTTGACTTCAGAACCAAAAATCTTCTTGAAGCCAAAGTCGGTGAAGGGGTTTATATAACGATCTTTGATAAGTATAGTTTCAGTCT
>CAIPYV010000015.1 GCA_903869365.1 uncultured Chlorobiaceae bacterium | reverse complement strand
GAAACCGTAACCCACTCGCCGATGAAATCGGCTTCTGTATGCCCTTGCTGCTCAGTCAATTGCAGATTGTGAGCCCGAAAATTATTCTTGTTCTTGGAAAGGTTGCTGCCAATACTCTGTTTGAAAACAATCTTGCTCTAGCAGCCTGTCGGACTTAAAACACACCATAACGTTTTGAAACATCATCATAAAGTATTATATTAGAATCGATTAGTCGTTATTTATTTATCTCCGGATTGTCAGTTTCTAATGTTCGATTTTGCCTTATGAGTATTGATTTTATCATCGCAGACCGTGATACCCCGTTTTTGTTCCCTCCATCAGTTCAGGAATGGTTACCCAAAGATCATTTGGCCCGTTTTGTGGTTGATATGGTGGCTCAACTCGACGTATCATCCCTGAGAGGTGTTTATACCGGCAAAGGCTCAAGGCCGTATGATCCAGCCTTGTTGCTCTCCTTGCTTTTTTATGGGTATTCAACCGGAGTGTTTTCCAGCAGAAAGCTTGAACAGGCAACTTATGATTCCGTAGCAGTCCGTTACATTACTGGCAATCAACATCCGGATCATGATACCATCGCAATGTTCAGGAAACGGTTTTCAGCAGAACTGCAAGATTTATTCAACCAGATTCTCATCATTGCCCATGAAATGGGGATTCTGAAGCTTGGGTCGGTGAGTCTTGATGGCACGAAAGTCAAGGCCAATGCATCGAAGCATCAGGCGTTGAGCTGGCAACATGCGTGTAAAATTGAAGAGCAACTCAAAAAAGAAGTGGAGCAATTATGGTTACTGGCTGATCAGGCTGATCAAGCATTTATTCCTGATGGTATGAAAATTCCAGAAGAGCTTGAACGGCGAGGACAACGTCTTTCAACGATAGCAGAAGCCAAGAAAAAAATAGAAGCACGGGCGGCAGAACGCTATGAGCAGGAAAAGCAAGCCTACGACAACAAGCTTGCGGAACGGGAACAGAAAGCCAAAGAGCGAGGCAGGAAACCAGGAGGTAAAGCACCAAATCCGCCAGAACAAGGCCCAAACCCTCACGATCAGGTTAACCTCACCGATGAAGAATCCCGGATCATGCCGACAAGTGGAGGCGGATTCATGCAGGCCTTCAATGCCCAAACATGCGTTGATATTGCCACCATGCTGATTGTTGCAACTCATGTGACCCAACAACCCAACGATAAACAGCAAATCAAACCGGCAATCGAAGTGCTGGAACAATTACCCGAACAACTCGGTCAAGTCAATGAAATCATAGCTGATGCTGGATATTTCAGTAAGTCCAATGTCGATGCGTGTGAAGATGCGGGAATCAATCCGCTGATAGCTATTGGCAGAGACAAGCATAATCGAAACCTTGAAGAACGACTCAGTAAACCGGAGCCCTTGGCGGAAGATGCAGACAGTGTTGCCAGAATGAAGTACCGGCTGAAAACCTCGGAAGGGAAAGCCATTTATGGTGTGCGCAAGAGCACGGTCGAACCGGTATTCGGTATTATTAAATCAGTGCTTGGGTATCGACAATTTATGCGTCGAGGATTGGAAAATGTCGATGCAGAATGGACTCTGGTAAGCCTTGCTTGGAATCTGAAAAGACTGCATGTCTTGGCGAAGCCACGCCCGAAAAGACAAGTAATGGCCGCTTGTAAGGCAAAATCAGGTGTACAAGGCAGCCAATTGGGACTTTTTTGGTGTACTATGAGATTGACATGGTTGTCTATCGCAAAAAGGAACGTAAAAAGGAAAGCCAAGGCATTTTTTGCGCCCAGCTTCTTTATCGTTAGTCCGACAGGCTGCTAGCAGAT
>CAIPYV010000014.1 GCA_903869365.1 uncultured Chlorobiaceae bacterium | reverse complement strand
GCAATACTCTTCCATTGAGGTTATTATGGTTTCTGCACATGGAGATATGGACACCGTCATTGAGTCAATAAGGCTGGGTGCATTTGACTATATGCGTAAGCCATTACGTTTTATAGACTTGCAGATAGCTATAGAACGTACTCAAAAGTTCCTCTATATGCAGCAGAAGCTGGCGAAAATTGAAGAAAAAAACTCTTTGATCACCAAAAATATTCAGGCCTCGATAGGACGGCATTTTATTGGAAAAAGTCCGCAGATCATCAAAATATTTGAACTTGCACAAACTGCTTCAAAATATGTTCATGTCAACGTGCTCATCACCGGTGAGAGTGGAACGGGAAAAGAGATTATTGCAAGAATCATTCACTATATGGGGCCTAACGGTGATAACTATTTTGGTGCCATAAATTGCAGTGCCATTACTGAATCTCTTATGGAAAGTGAATTTTTCGGTCATAAAAAGGGGGCATTCACCGGTGCGGTCAACGATAAAAAAGGCTTGTTTGAGCTGTGTAATGAAGGGACTCTTTTTCTGGATGAAATAGCGGATATGCCTTATACGCTTCAATCAAAAATATTGCGTGCCATTGAGGAAAAGGAGATCACAAAAGTAGGGGATACAAAATTAATAAGCACCAACTTCAGAGTCATCGCAGCGACCAATATCAATCTTGACTGTCTTGTCGAAGAAAAAAAATTCAGGCTTGACCTGCTGCATCGGCTCAACACGCTTCATATCCATATTCCTCCTCTGCGTGAAAGACCTGAAGATATCGCTCCGCTGCTTATTGACTTTACTGAAGAATTTTCTAAAAAAATCAATAAACCTATTAAAAGCATTGACGATGATGTTGTTGCAAAACTTGTCAACTATAGTTTTCCGGGAAATATTCGAGAGTTGAGGAATATGACTGAACGGGCGATCATCCTCTGTTCTGGAAATATTCTTATGCCGAACGACTTTACCCTGCCGTCACGGCAAAGTAAAGTTCCAATCCAGCAATCACCGGCGACAAAACTGGTACAGCACGAGGTGGAGTATATTCGAACCGCACTTGAAAATGCCAAATACAATCAATCGTTAGCTGCGGAATTTCTTGGAATCAGTCGTCATGCGCTTATCAGAAAAATAAAAAAATTCGGTATCAATATCATTAAACAAGAGGGTCAGGAGTAGTGCGTAACCGGTCATGATGCCGGCTCGGCAATTTCATAAAACATCGTATAAACCTGATATGGCTTTTTCTCCCCTTCCCGTGACAGTGGAACAGCGCTGGCCTTGATCCATACGCGCTTCTTCTCTGGAGAGTGAGCCATACCCATGATGACGCCAATGACCGACTTCCCTGTGCGCAAAGCAATCAGTGCCGGGTAGTCGTCTTCTGGAACATCCGATCCATCTTTCCTGACAGGTTTCCAAGGAAGTTCAGGGAGAGTTCTGCCGTGCATTTCTTTGAAGGAAATCCCTGTAATCCGTTCTGCTTCTGGATTTGCCATCACTATTTTTCCTTCGGCATCCTGAGCAATGGTCCCTAAGGGTATGGATTCAAATAAAAGCCGAACACTCTCCTCATGTTCATGAAGACTCCGTTCCAGTTTTTTGGAAACGGTTATATCATGAAAGGTGATCACCAGTCCTACAATGCGATTTTCCTGCGTACGATAAGGCATGATTTTGACCATAAACCAGCGGCCATCTGTTGCCGAAACCTGCTTTTCACTAAAGACAAGCGTATGAAGCACTTGACGGGCATCGTCTGCAAGATCGGGATAGTGCAGATCGGTAACGATATCGGTTATCGGACGACCAATATCGCTGGGGATAAGCTTGATAATGGTAGCTGTCCGGGTGGTAAAGCGGCGTATGTTCAGTTCGTCGTCAAGAAAGAGTGTTGCAATATCGGTGCTGTTCAAGAGGTTTTTCATGTCATTGTTCGCCTGCGACAGGTCACTCACTTTGGACTGCAACTCCTGATTCACGGTCTGCAACTCCTCGTTCAGTGACTGCATCTCCTCCTTCGAGGTGGTAAGCTCCTCGTTCGTACTCTGCATCTCCTCGTTGGCCGACTGCATCTCTTCATTCGTAGACTTCAATTCCTCCTGTGAGGTCTGCATCTCTTCTCGTATCGTGACAATTTCATCCTTGGCCTGTTTGAGCTCATCGATCAGCGATCCGACCCTGCTGCTGCTGAGGTTATCCGAAACGGCACCATGGGCTGCCGAAGCTCTCTCCCTTTTTACAACGTCAGAAAAAACAATCATGACCAAACCTTTCAGCGCTTCGGGCTTATCAAGAAGTTTAACGGTGACATCAACAATCTGTGTGCCCCCGTTGGTTCCAACAATCAGACCTGTTTTGCTTAACTCCCCTTCCTGTCGGATGACATTGCCAAGAAGGACATTGAGATCGTAACGCAGCCCTTCACGAGCCATGGCTATGACATTCATGTTTGCTTTTCCTGCTGATGGTTCCAGGTATTTACCGGTTCTTCCGCTGATGTAGATGATATCTCCTTTATCATTCGTCAACACTGCTGCTGGCGAAAAATGCTGCAGTAAATACTGATCCGTTATTGACTTCATGTTCATATCGGAAATTGTTGATGCCTTCAGAAGTTCCGAACTATCTTTCGCCTTCAGGACGGTATGGGCAAACGATGATGGAAAGTCAATGGGCTCGGCGCGGACACCTTGATGCAACTGCCTGAAAAGACGGGTCTTGCTGTCAAGTGGTTCAAAGAGATGGGTATTGGAGCCAATGGTCTCGGCACTTCCAAGAAAAAGAATCCCGCCGGGATTAAGGCTGTAATGAAACAATGGCAGAAGTTTTTTCTGGAGTTCCTGCTCCATATATATCAACAGGTTGCGACAAACAAGAATATCAAGCTTGGTGAAAGGGGGATCCATAATCACATTCTGCGGTGCAAAGACTATTGATTCTCTTATCTCTCTTGTTATTCTGTAGCCTCGGTCATCTTTTTCAAAGTAGCGTTGAAGGCGTTCCGAAGAAACATCCGCGGTGATATTTGGCGGATATATTCCGGATCGAGCCTTATCAATGGCATCTTTATCAAGGTCGGTTGCAAAGATCTGAAGTTTGAAATTACCAGCAGGCTTGACGGAGGCAAGGACTTCTCTGAAAATAATGGCAAGTGAATAGGCCTCCTCGCCGGTTGAGCACCCGGCTACCCAGGCCCGCAGCACACCACCGGCAGGGTGCGAGGCGATAATAGCGGGGATTGCCAGTGTTTTAAGGGCCTCCCAGGCAAGTGGATCACGAAAAAAACTGGTCACACCGATCAGTAGCTCTTTGAAAAGCAGTTCCGTCTCGTGGGGATTTTCCTGAAGAAACCGGACATAGTCTGTAATCTTTTCGATCTGGTGAATACCCATACGCCGTTCGATACGCCTGTAGATTGTATTTTTCTTATAGAGCGAAAAATCGTGTCCTGTATGGGTGCGCAGAAGAATGACAACTTTTTCGAGGGCACTCAGCGTCCTGTCTTCAAGCGTAATGGGTGGTTTGGAGATAATGGGAATATGACGAAGATAAGCGATAATCTTTGCCGGAAGCTCCTCCACTGGCGCTACAACATCTGCCAATCCTTCATCAATGGCGCTTCGGGGCATACCGTCAAACTTGGAAGATTCGGGAGACTGTACAAAAACTCCGCCGCCTTTTTCCTTTATGGAGCGCAGGCCAAGGGTTCCGTCGGAACCCATACCCGAAAGAATAACACCGATAGAGTGCTCCTGAAGATCATCAGCCAACGATCGGAAAAAGAAATCAATGGGCAGGCGCAATCCTCGGGGTTTCACCATGTCAAGTAAATGCAACACTCCGTGCAATATCGTCATATCCTGATTTGGAGGAATAATATAGACATGATCAGACTCAATTTTGAGGCGATCGGTTACCTGCATGACTGGCATCGATGTAACCCGCTGAAGCAGTTCAACCATGATTCCCTTGTGTGTCGGATCAAGATGCTGAACAATAACAAAGGCCATACCGGAGGGGGAGGGGACATTTTTCAAAAAAATATCAATCGCTTCAAGCCCTCCAGCTGAAGCGCCAATACCAATCACTGGAAAGGACCATTGGGGTTCTACCTTGATCTCAACAGCTTCAGGTACTTTTTTTACCCGGCGTACAATTGGCTCTTTGCTCATAATGTTCCTCTCGATTATCAATATTATCTCTTTCCAATTCCCTCATTCCACTCGATGGCTCTTCCCTGCCATAGATAGATCAATTTACTATACCGTTTCTACTATCGCAAAACTGATCATGATGATCACCAATATTGCACAGAATCCCTGGTAATTGGAAAGTTTTTTTATTTTACTGAACTACCGTTAATCAATAACCCTTCATGGTACAAGATAAGTCTGACACTAAGGACAGTAACCTGTTGCCGGAACTTCATTATACTGCTGCCGGTATCATCGCGCCTGCAACTCACCCTTTGAACCCGATCGCCTATATGCGTATGGGTTACGCTTACTGCCGAATGATTCTTGAAAAGGATCGGCCTGTTGATTTTATTCATCTGGAGGTGAATGAAAGTTATGGGCGGCTTACTGGTCTTAAAAACGTTGTGGGCCTCAGGATGACCGAGGTTTTGCCAGGAATTGCCGAGTCAAATCCGGAGTTTATTGATAATCATAGAAAGGCAGTTGAATCCGGTGTTGCTCAGCAGTTTGAAATCTACCTCAAGACATTGGACAAATGGTATGATATCACGGTCTACAGTCCACAAAAAGGGGACGCTGTAGCGATGTTTGATGACATTACTCTGCGCAAGAGCACTGAAACGGCCTTAAAGCATAGCGAAGCGCAATTCAGACTGCTTTTCGAAAAACACTCTGCGGTCATGATTCTTCTTGACCCTGAGACGGGTATTATCGTCAATGCCAACCACGCTGCTGCAGATTTTTATGGATGGTCTATCGATGAGCTTCGGCAGATGCGTATACAGCAGATCACCAATGTCTCGGCTGATGAGGTGAAAAAAAATATGGAGAAATCCAGAACTGCACAGCAGAACCGATTTGAATTTATCCACAGAAGAGCCGATAACTCCGAACGAAACGTCGAGGTTTTCAGTAATTTGATCAAGATTGATGGAATGGAACTTCTCTATGCTATCATTCATGATATTACCCTGCGCGTGCATGCAGAAGATACTCAGCGGAAAAATGACAAAGCGCTGGAAAAGCAATACCGGACGCTTATTGCCGCCTCTCCCGATACTATTATTACGACTGACCTGAACGGTGTTATCAGCAGCGTTTCGGATATCGGTCTTGAGATATTCGGAGCGAACAAAAAGACCGAAGTCATCGGACAGCCGTTTTCAAGGATTGTCTATGCAGAGAACTATGCAATAATCGATGAGATATTCGATGTAACTCTCCGTGAAGGGTTGATCCAGAACAGAGAGATCCTGCTGAAAAAGAAAAACAACTCCGTCTATTCTGCCGAAATAAGCGCAGCATTGATTCATGACTTTAATGGGGCGCCTTCGTCCTATATGATGATCATCAGGGATATTTCTCAACGGAAAATCATCGAAAGTGAACTTTTCCATGCCAAACGCCTTATCAGCCTTGGTGAAATGGCTTCGGGCATTGCGCATGAGATCTATCAGCCGATCAACAATATCGGGCTTGTCGTTGATAAACTGCTGATGAATGCTTCAAAAAATGACTGGAGCTGCAAAAAGGAGATAAAAACAACGTCTGACAAAATATTTGAGAACATCATCAGGGTTCAGACCATTATTGATAACATTCGCTCGTTTTCGAGCACTGACAACAACTACATCTCTTCGGTTATCAATATCAATAAAAGCATCAGTAATGCACTTATGATGGTTTCGGAGCAGTGTAAAAACCACTCAATCATTCTTGACTTCAAGCCTGAGCATGAGCGGTTTACCGTTACCGGCAATATTTACAAGTTTGAACAGGTGATTCTCAACCTGATCAGGAACTCTATCGACGCTCTTGAAGAGCGAAAACAGATCAGTCAGTCGGCTTTTGAAATGAAAATCCTGATACGCTCCTTTCATGACAACGGTTCCGTTACGGTTAGCGTGGAGGATACCGGGATAGGGATCAGTGAAAAAAATATTGAATACATCATGCATCCTTTCTATACCACCAAAGAGTCGGGAAAAGGCACTGGACTTGGTCTTTCGATAAGCTATGGAATCATCAAGGAGATGAACGGGGATATC
>CAIPYV010000013.1 GCA_903869365.1 uncultured Chlorobiaceae bacterium | reverse complement strand
TATCCCGTTTCGAATTGCGAAAAACCATAGGATTCTGCGGCTGCTCAATAACTTTAAAAAAATTGATATCGGCAAGTCTGTCTTCAAGCTCCTTGAGCCTGTCGATCAATTCCTGTTTGTTCAATGCCGCAATTTCATACTTTTTCATAATAAGTAACCCTCTTGTCGAATTATTTGCTCGTTTAACCTTCGTAATCAGGACGGACAATGAATTTGGTCTTGATCGGCAGCTTCTGTGCTGCAAGGCGGAAAGCCTCAGTAGCAACACTTTGTGGCACGCCGTCCGCCTCGAACATAACTCTTCCAGGCTTAACAACCGCAACCCAAAACTCCGGAGAACCTTTTCCAGAACCCATTCGAGTTTCTGCTGGTTTTTTCGTTACCGGTTTATCCGGAAATATCCTGATCCAGATTTTACCATCTCTTTTCATGAATCTGGTCATTGCAACACGGGCTGCCTCAATCTGACGAGCTGTAATCCATGCACCTTCAATTGCTTTCAAACCGAAAGAACCAAAAGAAACATCAGTACCACGTCCAGCATTGCCCTTCATGCGGCCTCTTTGTGTCTTTCTATATTTAACTCTCTTTGGCATTAACATACAGGCAACTCCATTCGTTTTCTTATTGTATGGTACTTGATATTACGATCGCTTTGTACGTTGGCGACGCTTTGAACGCGGATCACGATTATCGCGACCTCTTGGACCTGAGTCACTGCGTCTCTCCTTAATTCTCTTCAGCTCGTCTTCTTCAATGGCGTCTATACGCTGTACGAGCACCTCACCCTTGTATACCCAGACCTTGATTCCTATGGTGCCGGCAATAGTATGGGCTGTGCAGCTTGCATAATCAACATTGGCTCGAATAGTATGAAGCGGAATCTTGCCTTCCTTATACTGTTCGGAGCGTGCTATTTCAGCTCCACCAAGCCGACCTCCACACTTGATTCTGACACCTTCAGCTCCAGAACGCATAGCCTGCTGAATAGCCTGCTTCATAGCTCTTCTGAATGATACACGATTTTCAAGCTGGTATGCAATATTGTCACCGATCAGCTGTGCCTCAATTTCTGGCTTCACGACCTCAACAACATCTATTTTAACCTCTTTTCCGGTAATACGGCTCAGCTCCTGAGAAAGATTATTGATTTCCTCTCCCTTTCTTCCGACTACGGCACCAGGACGTGCGGCATAAATATTGATCTTGACATGTTTTGTCGTTCTTTCAATAATTATACGTGCTATTCCAGCTCTTTCTTTTTTCAACCGAGCAAGTACGTAAGTGCGTATAACGTGATCCTGCTTAATTTTCTCCGAAATAACCGGACTATCATCGTACCAACGTGAAGACCAGTCCCTGATAATTCCGAGCCTGAATCCAGTAGGATTAACTTTCTGACCCAATGCGCTCTCCTTGTTTTATTATGTTACTGGATTTTTAACCTTATCAATAACTATTGTCAGGTGATTCGACCTTTTACGAATCCTGAACGCCCGACCCATAGGAGCTGGGAGTGTTCTTTTCAGTGTGGTACCCTCATCGACGAAAATAGTCTTGACGAAAAGCTCCTGATCGCTTACCCTTTCATCCGGATTCAACTGTGCGTAATTTGCTACTGCTGACTTAAGCGTCTGCATAACATTACGCGAAGCTGCTTTGGTTGAATTAAGCAGAATAGCTTTTGCCAGATCAACCTGTTTCCCACGAACGAGGCCTGCCACAAGACGCATTTTCCTTGGCGATGTTGGCGTATCCCGTAAAATTGCTTTAGCTTGCATGATATCTTTACCCTTTCGCGTTTTTCAATTTATTTTTTCCTTGGTGCTGCGCCGCCTTTTTCGGCCTTTCCACCACCAGCATGGCCGCGAAACGATCTCGTCGGGGCAAACTCTCCAAGCTTGTGACCTACCATATTATCACCTACATAGACAGGGACATGACTTTTGCCATTATGGACAGCAACCGTATGACCGACAAAATCAGGTGAAATCATTGAACTTCTGGACCAGGTCTTGATAACCTTTTTTTCACCTTTTGCATTCATATCAAGGATCCGTTTTTCCAGCTTTATATCAATGAACGGTCCCTTTTTAAGTGATCTTGGCATAGTTTCTCTGCTTGTTGTTGTTAACCACTATAGTTATTTGGCGTTTCTGCCGCGTACAATCAATTTCTGTGAAGCCTTTTTCTTGTTTCTGGTCTTCAAACCCTTTGCAAGCTGACCCCATGGTGACATAGGATGTTTTCTACCTCCACCGGATTTCGACTTACCTTCACCACCACCCATCGGGTGATCGACAGGATTCATCGCCATACCTCTTGTTTGTGGACGGATACCAAGCCAACGACTTCTGCCAGCCTTTCCTAATACAACATTTTCATGATCACTGTTACCTACCACACCAATTGTCGCTCGACACTCAACCCTGAGCTTTCGGATTTCACCGGAAGGCAATTTAAGAGTAACATAGTCTCCTTCACGGGCTGCAAGTACAGCAAACCCACCTGCTGACCTGACAATCTGACCACCCTTTCCGGCCTTCATTTCAACATTATGAATATCAGTACCGAGAGGAATATTTTTAAGTGGCATGGTGTTGCCGGCCTTGATTTCGACCTTGTCACCACTTTCGACCTTGTCACCAACATTTAAACCTTTCGGGGCGAGAATATAACGTTTTTCTCCATCATTGTAATGCAATAATGCAATTCTTGATGAACGATTCGGATCATACTCAATAGCAGCAACTGTTGCAGGCACGCCATCCTTGTTGCGCTTAAAATCGATAATCCTGTAATGCCTTTTGTGTCCTCCGCCTCTATGCCTTGAAGTTTTTCTTCCTGCAGCATTGCGACCACCCGACTTCTTGAGTGAAACAAGCAAACCTTTCTCAGGTGTACTTTTTGTTATTTCATCGAATGCAGGGTATGACATGAACCTTGACCCTGGCGTTACCGGCCTTAATTTCCTTATAGCCATTTGAATGTATGATCTATCCTTTTTATAATTTCTATCCTTCGCTCTTCTGGGTTGAACCTGCGTAGTAATCTATAGACTGGTCCTTTTTAAGAGTGATAATAGCTTTTTTCCAGTCACTCTTTTTACCGGTTATCAACCCTTTTCTGGTATTCTGGCTGCGGGATTTCCCAAGATAGTTAACCGTGCGAACCGACTTTACTTCTACACCAAATTTCTTTTCGACTGCTATTTTTATATCAGTCTTGTCTGCATCGGGTTTAACGATAAAGACATACTGTCCTTTCTTCTCTGTCAGCCCTGTACTTTTTTCAGTCAACAAAGGACGCAACAACGGGTTTTTCATCTCTTTAACTCCTTTTTCTGGAAAACTGCAATTACCCTAATGTATCTTCAATTGTCTTCAACGCGGTCTTCTGAACAAGTACCGTATGGCTTTGGAGAATATCGTACGTTGATGCTTTATCAGCAGTCATCAAGTTAAGTACCTCAATATTTCTACCTGACCTTGCCATGATCATATCGTATTCAGGCGTCAGCATCAAGGTTTTTTTCGCTGAAAGACCAAGATTTTTCAGAATATCGGCAAAAGGTTTTGTCTTTATCTCTTCAAACCTGAAATCTTCAACAACAAGAATTTTACCTTCTTTAACCTTTGAGCTTAGCGCAGAGCGTCTTGCAAGAAGTTTCACCTTCTTGTTAACTTTCTGGTCGTAAGCATGAGGTGTGGGTCCGAATATAGTTCCGCCACCAATATTAAGCGGTGAACGGGTAGAACCCTGACGTGCATTACCGGTGCCTTTCTGACGTAAAGGCTTTCTGCCTCCACCTCTTACTTCACCACGTGTTTTGGATTTATGTGTTCCCTGCCTCTTGTGTGCGAGAATCGACTTTACATCGAGATACATCGCATGTTCAGATATTTCAGCGCCGAATATATCATCACGGAGCGTTACCACTTCCCCGGTTTCAGTGCCGCCGGTATTTAAGACTTTAAGTTCCATAGCTTCGTGCATTCAGCATTTACTTTTTTGTAGAAACAATCTTGACATAGGAATTTTTAGGTCCCGGCACAGATCCCTTTATAACAATAAGATTAGATTCAGGAATGATCTTGAAGATTTCAAGATTCCTGACAGTAATATTGTCGGATCCCATACGTCCAGCCATTCTGGTTCCTTTGAAAACCCTTGACGGATCGGATGAGCCACCTACAGATCCTGGTGCTCTCTGCCTGTCCGACTGACCATGTGTTCTCTGTCCGCCACTGAAATTATGACGTTTCATAACACCAGCAAAACCTTTTCCTTTCGAAACACCAAGAACATTAATTTTTTCGCCTTCCTTGAATGATTCAACGCTCACGGAACTACCAAGCTGAAGTTCCTGATTAAGCTCTGAAAAGTCAAACTCAGCCAGCTTAAAGCCTGGAGCTACTCCTGCCTTTCTGTAATGACCCTGTAACGGTTTGCTTACTTTTTTTTCTTTTCTTTCACCGATACCAACCTGATAAGCATCGTATCCGTCTGTATCAACACGTTTAACCTGTGTCACAAAGCATGGACCTGCCTGGATAATCGTGCAGGATACTGCTTCGCGTTTATCATTGAAT
>CAIPYV010000012.1 GCA_903869365.1 uncultured Chlorobiaceae bacterium | reverse complement strand
TGTAGTGCCTAATGAAATATATTATTTGATTTTTCGTTTTTATTTTGTATTTTTCTGGTAAAGTATTTCTCATTTTATCAGAATGCTCCATGTTCGTGCGTGTCAAATCAACTCCGTTTTCACCGAGGCAATCCGTACAGATTGTTGCCAGTGAACGCATAGGCGATAAGGTCACTCAGCGTATTGTCCGTCATGTCGGTATTGCCATGAATGACGAAGAACTGGTGAAAATGAAAGAGTTAGCCGAGTTTATCAAGGCAGGCCTTGAGGAACAATCAGCTCCGGCACTCTTCCGTCCTGATGAATTGGCTCGAATGACTATCGAGGGACGAAAAAAGGCCGACTTGTCGCCAGATAAGCCGTTGCGGGTTGACCTGAAACAGCTTCGGGAAGAAAACCGTGTGGTGGTCGGCATCCATGAGATTTATGGCCAGTTATTTGATGAACTTGGTTTTGACCGGGTGGTTGGTGATCCCTTACGACAGGTAAAGACAGCCAAAACGATCAAACATCTGGTGATGGCCAGAATTGCCAATCCAGCAAGCAAACGCAAAAGCGTCATCGATCTGGAACGTGACTTCGGCGTTAAACTTGATTTGAGTGCAGTGTACCGGACGTTGGATTATATCGATGAACAAAGTCTGGAATTGATCCAAAAGAAGGCATGGGATGCGGCGAGGGGATTGTTCGCCGAGAAAATTGATGTTGTTTTTTATGACTGCACGACCCTGTATTTTGAGTCTACCCAAGTGTTATTGGCCATGATGGTGACCAGGCAAGGACTTCCGCTTGGATACCGGCTCTATAACGGAGCAACTTGGGAAGGCCATACACTCAAGGATGCCATAGCGCATCTGGAAAGCATGGCTGAGGTTGACCGTGTGGTGTTTGTCGCCGATAGCGGATTACTCTCGAAGGATAACCTTGATCTGCTAGAGCAAAGTAAAAAGCAGTACATCGTTGCCGCCCGCTTGAAGAGTCAGCCAGAAAGCATCAAGAAGCAGATTCTGGATAAAGCAAGTTATCAGCAGGGAGATAAGATGCTGTTCAAAGAGATAGCATTGCCGGGAGAACGGCGACTGTTGGTTAACTACACGGAAAAACGGGCAAAAAAAGATGCGCATGACCGCCAAAAAGCGCTGGTCAAAATGCAGAAGAAAATTAATAAATCGAAAAATCCTGAATCGTTTCTCAGTAACAATTCCTATCGGAAATATCTGAAGATAGAGAATCAGCAATCGGTGAAGATTGATGAAGAAAAAATCAGGTACGCCGAAAAGTGGGATGGGCTGCATGGAGTCATCACCAATGTTCAAAAAATGCCAGCAAAAGAAGCCTTTGAGCAATACCATGGATTGTGGCAGATCGAAGAATCATTCCGGTTAACCAAACATGATCTACGAGTCCGTCCGATCTATCATTGGACGCCAAGACGAATTCAGGCGCATGTTGCCCTCTGTTTTATGGCGCTGGTCTGCATCCGTCATTTATCATACCGGGTAAATTTGCAATACCAACCACTGTCGCCGGAAATCATCCGAAATGAACTGGTGCATGTGCAGCAGAGTATCCTCATCCACAAGACTAATGGAAACCGGTATGGTATCCCGTCAAAACCCACTTTGCATGCACAGAAAATCTATCAGGTCATGGGTAAAAAACTCAGTGCGACACCGTTTTTGATGTAATAATGCTCTTTGGAATTACTGCATTGTAGTGCCTTGTTTTAAAGGCACACCCCCGTCTTTATTGGGTTTGCAGGTTTTCATGTATGAAGTCAGGGTAGCAGGTAAGCTTTGCTATGTGATTGAATGATAGCCTTTCATGTCAGGCGCGGATAAAATCCCAAATAACGTTCTCGAAGAATATCCAAAACTGCTCTTATGGTATGATCAGGCAATAACAAGGATGGGAGAGTAAACTACAGATGGACATCAATAGTCGTAAATTAATCAGGAGATAAACTGATGAGTGGCGGACATTTTGATTATCGCCAGAGTTATCTTGGCTATATCGCTGAGCAGTTTGAGCGTGATATTGAATACAATGATATTGAATAAGATATCTCCGGATGAATGGTATGACAGTTGCATTGTGAAGATCATGGATTAATTTTGTCTTATTTTCATAGCCACTGATGTTGTGACGGCTTTTATTGTTCGGTGAAATCAATTTTACAAAACGAACCCATTTGTATCATTTCTGTAATCCATAAAAACCGGGGTTGGTGAAGCAAGGTATGTTTTTGTGAAAACACCTTTTCATGGCGCTGGACAGGGTTGGGCTCTTGAAAAACTGAACGAATTACTGTATTTTATAAAATTAACGTGTTGTTCTAAAGGGAAATAATATATGTCATATCTGTTCAGTCCATTGAAAGTCGGTGACCTCGTTCTGCCTAATCGCATCCTGATGGCTCCATTGACGCGCTGCAGGGCAAGCGAGGGACGCATACCCAATCAGCTGATGGCCGAGTATTACGTCCAGCGCGCCTCGGCAGGACTTATCTTGGCGGAAGCTTCTTCGGTTACGCCAATGGGAGTAGGCTACCCCGATACTCCGGGTATCTGGTCCCGCGAGCAGATCGAAGGGTGGAAGCTTGTTACCAATGCGGTGCACCAAGCTGGGGGGAGAATACTCCTGCAGTTATGGCATGTCGGGCGCATCTCTCACCCCTGGTATCTCGATGGAGCCCAGCCCGTAGCCCCAAGTGCCATTGCGGCGGAAGGTCATGTCCGGCTGTTGGATAAGTCGGTACCCTACCCGCTTCCTCGGGCTCTTGAGCTTGAGGAGATTCCTGGTATTGTCGAGGCCTTTCGCAAGGGTGCTGAGAACGCAATGGAAGCAGGTTTCGATGCTGTTGAAATCCATGGCGCCAACGGCTATCTGCTCGACCAGTTTTTACAGGACAGTACGAATAAACGCAACGATCAATATGGCGGTTCCATCGAAAATCGCAGCCGTCTGATGCTCGAAGTGACCGATGCCGTGATCTCAGTGTGGGGAGCTGGTCGTGTCGGCATGCATCTGGCACCGCGCGGTGATACACAATCGATGGGGGATTCCAATCCGGCGGCAACCTTCGGCTTTATCGCGCGCGAACTTGGCAAGCGCAAGATTGCGTTCATCTTTGTCCGCGAACATCTTGGAGAAGATCGGCTGGGACCTGAACTCAAAAAAGCGTTTGGTGGTGTTTATATAGCCAACGAAGGTCTCACAAGAGAGGAAGCTGAACAGCTGCTTGCCTGCGGGGAAGCGGATGCCGTATCTTTTGGTGTTTTATTTATTGCCAATCCTGATCTTCCAGAGCGCTTTCTTCTGAATGCAGCGCTCAACGAACCTCAGCCAGATACGTTCTTTTCCGGCGGTGTAGCAGGCTATATGGATTATCCTCTGTTGGCGAAGTAGAGTTGCTCAATCACTTTCACGGGAACGGTTATTGATTTAAAACGTTAAGATATTCTCCACTTCGTGCATCATAACGCTTAACTCACTATCACCATGGGAACTACAACAACAAAAGCTGATCTTGTCAATTCCATTTCTGGAAAAACGGGCTTGACGAAGTATGAAACAGAATCTGTGGTTGATGCCTTTTTTGAAAGTATCATTGATTCTCTGAAAGCAGGAAAAAGAATAGAAATAAGGGGTTTCGGTTCGTTCAATATCCGGCACAAGAATTTTCGAGATGCACGAAATCCGAGAACAGGAGAAAAAGTGGCGGTAGATGCTAAAAAAGTGCCGGCATTCAAGATCTCGAAGGAGTTCAAGCATGCCGTGACCGACAGCCTGAAAGCCAGCACTGAATAGGGGTTGCGCAAACGCTACGTCGGCTCTCTGTTGTAAGCTGTCTCTCCGTTCACAGCTGGCGATTTTTTTTCCTGTAGAGTATAAAAACGGGACAGATGAAAACACTGTGCCGATATCGGACGTTGCAAAAGAAACAGGAATTATTTTTTTCCGGCACTTCCTTCAAATATATTGAGAGAATCGGACTCTGCACCAGCAATGAAAGATTGGCCGGGACTTTGAGTGCATGAATGCCATCCACCGGGCCTGTCCATAAAGGAGTGAACTGAGATGCTCATGATGACGATGATGCGCAAGAGCTCAAGACAACGGCAATCATTAGCAGCTTTTTTGGGAATTCTTGTGATGTTGTTGATAAATTCTTGGTATACCCGACCCGTCTTGGCCGGAACTTCTCTCAAAAAAGCATCACTTATTCCCCTCTGGAGTCCTCAGTCACAGTTTGCGGGATACTATGTGGCTCTCGATAAAGGTATTTATGCCCGCCATGGTATTGACTTGACCATTCTCAAAGGTGGCGCAGGTCACTCTCCCGCACAGTCATTGAAAAACGGCCAGGCTGATTTTGCTGTTCTCTGGCTCACCACGGCCCTTCATCATCGTTTTGCTGGTACAAAACTTGTGAATGTGTCGCAAATTATCCAGCGTTCCTCCATGATGCTGATTTCCAGAAAATCCAGCGGCATAAGAACACTTGAGGATATGAAAGGAAAGAAGGTCGGGTTGTGGGGAGAAGAGCTTTCTATCCCGCCTCGCACCTTATTTGCACAACGCGGTATCAAGGTCAGGGAAATTCCTCTCTCCCATACCGTAAATCTTTTTCTGCGTGGAGGCATTGATGTCACCTCAGCCATGTGGTACAACGAGTATCATGTCATTCTCAACGCCGGAGTGGATCCTGATCAGCTGAATGCCGTTTTTCTCAGTGAGCAGGGCATGAAATTTCCGGAAGATGGACTTTATACTCTGGAACAAACCATAAACAAGGATCCTGCTCTGGTAAATGCTTTTGTCAAGGCTTCACTGGAGGGGTGGCAGTACGCTTTTGCTCATCCTGATGAAGCGCTTGATATCGTCATCAAGTATATGCACCAGGCTCAGGTACCTGCCAATAGAATTCACCAGAAATGGATGCTTGACCGCATGCGGGATCTTGTTGAGCCGGTCAGCGGCAAGGGATCATTTGGCACTCTCAACAGGCTCGATTATGAAGCAGTTGGAGGTGCAATGCAGCGTGAAGGTCTGATTAAACGTTTTCCCGACTATGCCACATTTACCAGGAGGAATAATGCTGGGCAATAAAAGCATAGTTTTTAAGCTTATTCTTGTGATCTCGCTCTGCAGCGTGCTTATTTTTGCCGTGACGCTCGGGTATAACTATTACCAGTCACGTCTCATTCTGGAACATGAGCTGGAGAGTAATGCCCGTAACCTTGCCATGTCATTGGTCAATCGGGTGGAGAGCAAGCTGATGTCTGTTACAAAAGTGACGGAAGGCGTGGCCCGATCAATTGAGACAGGCCGATATACCGAAAAGGAGCTTCTTTCCCTGATCAGGTCGACCGTCGCGGAGAATCCCGGGATATCTGGTTCGGGCGTAGCTTTTGAACCTTACGCATTCAGTCGCGCACATCGCCTCTATGCTCCCTATTACTGCAGGGAAAGAGAAAAAATCACCTTCATCCGCCTGGAAAAATCGTACCAGTATGTACCATACCTTTACTGGGACTGGTATCAGATTCCTCGCGAGCTGGGTAAAACGGAATGGAGTGAACCCTATTTCGATGAGGGTGGTGGCAATATTCCGATGGCAACCTGTTCAGTACCTTTTTATGAGGAGATCGGAGGGACAAGGCATCTCAAGGGGATTGTGGGGGTAGACATTCCTCTCGACTCACTGACCTCACTCATCTCTTCCGTCAAAATTCTCAAGACCGGTTATGCCGCACTTCTTTCCCGCAACGGGATGGTGCTTGCTCATCCGCTGAAGCATGCTGTCATGAATGAGACCTTTTTCAGTATTGCAGAGTCGCGGCATGACTCTTCCCTTCGAGAAATCGGCAAAAAGATGGTCAGGGGAGAGTCTGGCTTTATTCTTTACACGAGTCTGGTAGGTGTTAAAAGCTGGATGTATTATGCTCCGATACGTTCGACAGGATGGACTCTGGCCGTTGTTTTTCCTGAAGCGGAGCTGCTCGAAAATGTACGACAGCTGAGCTTGACCATGGTTGCCATGGGAATGGCCGGAATTCTGCTTTTGACCATTGCGGTCTTTTTCATTGCCACTTCAATCACAAAACCACTTCGATCGCTCGCAGAAGCAACAAAGGTGATGGCTTCCGGGAATTTTGACGTAGAACTTCCCTTGGTGCGTTTTCATGATGAAGTCGGGGTTCTCACCACCTCCTTTCAGGCGATGATTAGCTCCTTGAAGGAGTATATCAGAAATCTGACCGAGACAACCGCAGCCAAGGAGCGCATCCAGAGCGAGCTAAAAGTGGCTACTGATATTCAGGCCAGTCTGTTGCCTCGCCTCTTTCCCGCATTTCCGGATCGTCCCGAATTCGATATTTTTGCCTCGATGGATCCTGCAAAAGAGGTCGGAGGCGACTTTTACGACTTCTTTTTTATTGATGCCAACAATCTCTGTTTCCTTATTGCAGATGTGGCTGACAAGGGGGTACCGGCCGCTCTTTATATGATGGTGGCAAAGACCCTGTTGAAGTCAGAAGGACAGCGTCTGGGAGAGCCTGACCAGATCCTTTCCTGTGTCAATAACATTCTGGCCGCTGATAATGAGAGCTGTATGTTTGCTACCGTATTCTGCGCCATTCTTGACACCAGAAGCGGAGAGGTGCGTTTTGCCAATGCAGGCCACAATCCTCCAGTGATCCTGGATTCAGGGGGAATACGCTATCTTTCACTGAAAAGTGGTTTTGTACTCGGACCCATCCTTGATTCAGTTTATGAAACCGAGCGCATCACCTTGCAGCCGGGTGAGACTCTGTTTCTCTATACAGATGGAGTGACCGAGGCTAAAAATCCTGAAGAGGAGCTTTACGGAGAGTCCAGACTGCTGCAGGCAGTGAAAAACGTCTCTGGAGAAGAAATTGCTGCCATGATTCATTGTATTCGAGCTGAAGTGACACACTATGCCAATGGTGCTCCACAATCTGATGATATTACCATGGTAGCTGTGAAATATCGTGGTGTTGCTGCAGATGCATGATGCGGTGCGTTAAAGGGTGCAGCTCGTTTTGCTTTATTGTTCTAAAGAAGTCTCATATAACCTGTAACGTGAATTGTTATGCCAGGTAAAGTTTTCAGGATTCTAATGGTCGTCGTTTTTTCATCGTTCTTTATGCTTTCCGGATGCAGCAAAAGAGAAAAACTGACAAAGCTTCAGCAGCTTGATGGCAAAGAGATTGCAATTCCTACCGGAACTGTTGCCGACAAGCTTGTCCTTTCAAAATTACCCAATGTCAGGTTCAAATACTTCAACAGCGTCATGGATGCTGCAATGGCGGTTAAATACGGAAAAGCGGATGCTGCTGCTTATGATGAACCGATTCTGAAGAATATTGCGGCAAAAAACAGTGGTCTTGTAGTTCTTTCAGAGATGATAACCATTGACAATTACGGATTTGCGGTTCAGCCTGAAAATCAGGAGCTGAAAAAGAATATTGATCTTGTTGTAGGCGATCTTAAAAAAAATGGAGTTTATGATGACATGATGCGCCGCTGGTTTCCAAAAACTGGAAACCCTGCACCAATGCCTGTTATAGCATCAGGCGGAACAAAAGGGGTTTTGCGGTTGGGAACATCCAGTGTTACAGAGCCGTTTTCGTTTGTCGATGCCTCCGGCGGTATCGTTGGATTTGATATAGAACTTGCCCGTTATGTTGCCAGAAAGCTTGACAGGAAACTTGAAATAGTCAATATGGACTTTGGCGCAATGATTCCCGCTCTGATTTCCGGCAAAGTTGATATGATTGCAGCCTGCATAACCATCACTGATGAACGTGCAAAAAAAGTTCTCTTTTCTGACCCATATTACATCGGCGGCATAGCGGCAGTGATCAATGAATAAACAGACTTTTATGGTGCGGAAGATGAAAAAGGGCGTACTCTTCCTGTTTTCATCCCTTATCGTTGCCTCTGTTTTTATTGCATGCGGTAAAAACAGACAGGTCATAACGAGCTTTGCTGATGCCAGATATGCAAAGATCGGGGTGGCAACAGGGACAACAGGAGAATCCATTGCCAGGGCGAAGTTTCCTGATGCCAGAATTCAAAGCTTTGATGACATTATGGATGCAGTTGCCGCCATGAAGTCAGGGCAACTGGATGCTCTTGTCACGTCATCAGTTACAGCTCTGCAGGTCGCAAAGAAAAATCCGGAATTTATCTGTCTGGCTGAAGCCCTCCAGAACGAGAATACTTCCATTGCTGTCAAAAAAGAAGATGATAAGCTGTTGGCATCGGTGAACAGCATTATCAGTGAACTGAAAGCCGATGGTACGCTTGCTGATATGAACAGGCGATGGTTCAAGAAGGATATGGTACCCTATGATGAACGACAGATTGCCCTCCCTGTGCAGGGCAAAGAGTTAAGAATAGGGGTTACCGCCACACGTGAGCCGATTAACTTTGTTGACAAAAACGGCAGAGTGACAGGATTTGACGGAGAGTTGGCCCGCATCATCGGAGCCAGACTTAAACGCCCGGTTAAATTCTCTAATATGAAATTTATGGCACTCATACCTGCATTGAAATCAGGCAAAGTGGACCTGATAATTTCAGGAATGACGGCTACAGAAGAACGTAAAAAATCGGTTGATTTTTCGGACTCATACTATCTCAATGCGCAGGTCATGCTCGTCAAGAACCAGGAAGTTGCAACAACGGCACTTTCCCCTGTTAAAGGAGTTGACGGTAAGCATGCAGCAATTTCAACAATAAAAGAGATTGACGGCAAAAGAATAGGTCTCCTGTCCGGCTCGGCAGGCGACATGGCTGCCCGGAAAAACTTTCCTCATGCAAGTTTTCAGGTTATGTCCTCTTCGGCTGATGTCGCGCTTGCAGTCAAGAACGGTAAAACCGACGCTTTTATTTACGATAAAAGCGTTCTCTTGAACATTGTCGACAAAAATCCTGAGTTGGTAATTCTTGATGAACCGGTTGCCAGACTGGAAGTGGCCGCAGCCATTAAAAAAAACAATACGCTACTGCTTTCCCAAATAAACAGCGTCTTGCGGGATCTGAAGAAAGAGGGCACTCTTCAACGTTTGAGGAATAAATGGGTCGATACAAAATATGATACGACACCTTCCCTGCCCATAACGCCCACGGTTCATGACAATGGCGTACTGAAAATGGGGACATGTGCCATTATTGAGCCATTTTCATTTCAGTCAAACGGCAGGTACACAGGGCTGGATGTTGAACTCAGTCAGTTGATTGGTGCGCGTCTTGGGAAAAAAATTCAGATCATTGATATGAATTTTGAAGCGCTTATTCCTGCGCTGCAATCCGAAAAAATTGATTTTGCTCTTTCAAATTTCAATGTGACAGATGAACGCAAAAAACTGGTGAATTTCTCAGAACCCTATATTGAAAATGATATTTCCGCATTGGTCAGACGATTTTCTTCATCCAGCTCTTCCAGTGCAAAGAGAATGGAAATTTCATCGTTGGCTGATCTGAAAGAGAAGCGGATCGGAGTGCTGCTTGGTTCTGTTCATGATGCTTATGCCATCAGAACCTATCCAGAAGCAACAATTCTGCAGTACAAAAACCCATCTGATATCATTCTGGCCGTTAAAACCGGAAAAGTTGATGCGGCCATTTATACCTATGAGACTCTTCTCGACATATTTCGTACAACTGACGATCTGGGCATACTTGATCCCCCTTTGTTTTCCGTTCCGGTAGGTATTGGGTTTAACAAGCAGAACGAGAGGTTGCGTGAACAATGTAACCAGTTTATAAAAGAGATAAAAAAGAACGGAATCTATGACGATATGGTCAGTCGATGGATAACCAAGGGCGATACCGCCATGCCGTCGATACAGAATTCAAAAACAAACGGCGTCCTGACGGTTGGCATCGTAAGCGATAAAGGACTTCCTTTTGCCATACTTAAAGATAACAGGCTGATCGGTTTTGATATTGAACTCTCAGAAAGGTTTGCCGCATATCTTGGAAAAGAGCTCAAACTCAGCGATATGGAGTTTGGAAGTCTTATTGCTGCTGTATCATCCAACAAAATTGATATGATTTCAAGTACGTTGATGATTACTGAAGAAAGAAAAAAGCAGATTGCTTTTTCTGACCAATATTATGACTTGCGAGCAAGCGTGTTTGCGCTGAAGAAGAATATTGTAAAACCTGGAAGCAGGAATACAGAAAATAATAATACATCCTCACCCTCCTTCTATACAAGCCTTGTCAACAGCTTTCAAAGCAACATCATTCAGGAAAACCGCTGGCAACTGATTCTGGACGGACTCAGGATTACGGTTATCATCTCAGCGCTCTCCACTCTTTTCGGTACAGCCCTTGGCGCGCTCGTCTGTTCGATGCGCATCTCATCGCATCGACTATTCAAAATGGCGGCATCCATCTATATTGCTGTGGTGCGCGGCACGCCGGTACTGGTTTTATTAATGTTGATATTCTATGTTGTTTTTGCTTCGATAAATATTGATCCGGTCTTTGTTGCCGTAATTGCTTTCGGGATGAACTTTGCAGCTTATGTTGCAGAAATATTCCGTTCAGGCATAGAAAGTATCGATAAAGGACAGACCGAAGCAGGTATTGCTATGGGATTTTCAAAAGTCAACACCTTTCTTTTCATTATCCTGCCGCAAACCATTCAGAGAATTTTACCTGTCTATAAGGGAGAATTTATTTCGCTGGTGAAAATGACCTCAATTGTTGGCTATATCGCTGTACAGGATTTGACCAAGGCCAGTGACATCATTCGGAGCCGTACCTTTGATGCTTTTTTTCCCCTTATTATGGTGGCAGTTCTCTATTTTATGATTTCATGGGTTCTCATGCAGTCAATTGAATATGTTGAACGGGTAACGGACCCTAAATACAAAAGAAAGAAGAGAAAGCAATAGTGAATATCCTTATGAAATACCGGCTTATTTTTATTGTAGCAGTGTGTCTGCTCTGTTCGGGTTTTGTCAGCAAACCATTGACATCGCTTGATGATCTGAGAGACAAGCGGATCGGTGTGTTGCTTGGATCTGTCCACGACAGGTATGCCAGCAGCACCTACCCTCACGCCTCCATCCTGCAGTATAAATCACCCTCTGATCTGGTACTGGGAGTCAAGTCCGGAAAGGTTGACGCTGCCATCTATAGCTACGATGAGCTTATGGAGCTGCTCCGTCTGCATGACGATCTGGCCATCATTGGAGATGCTCTGTTTTCAACACCAATCGGCATGGGGTTTCATCGGGATAATAACGAGCTGCGTCATGAGTTCAACAGCTTCCTGAAGCAACTGCGCAGTAACGGTCAATATGATTCCATGATTCGCTACTGGATGACTGGTCATGCCGTAAAGATGCCGAAACTTCAGCAATCAGCTGACGGCAAGTCGCTTGTTGTCGGCATCGTGAGTGATAATGGCCTCCCTTTCAATGTCGTTATAGATAACCGGATGGTCGGATTCAATATTGAGCTTCTCGAAAGGTTTGCACTCTATTCCGGTAGAAAGATCATCTACAGGGATCTTGAATTTTCAAACCAGATTGCTGCCCTGCAAAGTAAAAAGATCGACATGTGCGCAGCGGTCATGTCCATTACCGAAGAGCGCAAAAAAAAGATTGCTTTTTCTGATCCCTACTACGAACAGGCAGCAAATATGTTTGCGCTTAAAAAAAATATTGCCGTAAGCAACGTTGTGTCGAAGACCAGGCAGAAGGGGAAATCCGTATCCTTTTTTGAGAGTGTGGCCAACAGCTTTCAGAGCAATATTGTGCAGGAAAATCGTTATTTACTTATTCTGGAAGGCTTTAAAACTACCGTTGTAATCTCGGTGCTCTCTACGTTGTTCGGCACCTTCCTTGGTGCGATCGTCTGTTTTATGCGAATGTCGAGCAATGCAATACTTCGTATGCTTGCGCAAACCTATATCTCAATTTTACGAGGGACACCAGTACTTGTGTTTTTAATGTTGATATTCTATGTCGTTTTTGCTTCGGTAAATATTGATCCTGTTTTTGTTTCGGTTATTGCTTTCGGTATGAATTTTGCCGCTTATGTTTCTGAAATATTCCGGTCGGGTATTGAGAGTATCGATAAAGGGCAGACTGAAGCAGGGATTGCAATGGGTTTTACCAAGGTGAATACCTTTCTTTTTATTGTGCTGCCACAAACCGTTCAGCGGATTCTGCCTGTTTATAAGGGAGAGTTTATATCGCTGGTAAAAATGACCTCCATTGTTGGTTACATTGCTGTACAGGATTTGACAAAGGCCAGTGACATTATCCGCAGTCGGACGTTTGATGCGTTCTTCCCCTTGATTATGGTAGCTGTTTTATATTTTCTTATTTCATGGTTCCTGATGCTGGGTATGGAGTATGCAGAACGGTTGGCGAACCCTAAACTCAAAAGAAAAAAGATAATTAACGCATGATAAAGATTGAACATCTTTCCAAGAAGTTTGGTGATCTTGAAGTGCTTAAAGATGTCACTGTTGAAATAAAGACAGGAGAGGTGATTTCAATTATCGGACCTTCAGGTACCGGTAAAAGCACTTTTTTGCGCTGTATCAATCTGCTTGACCGGCCAAGCGGCGGTTCAATCCGTATTGATGGGGTTGATATATTGGATCCAAAGTCTGATGTGCCGAAAGTTCGGCAGAAGATGAATATGGTTTTTCAGTCGTTCAATCTTTTTTTTCATCTCTCTGTGATGGATAATCTGACTATCGGTCCGATCAAACTCCTGGGAATGAGTAAAGTTGATGCTGATCGCAAAGCTATGGATCTTCTTAAACTGGTAGGACTTGCCGAGAAGGCCGAAAGCTATCCTGATGAACTTTCCGGTGGTCAGAAGCAAAGGGTTGCCATTGCACGCTGCATGGCTATGGATCCAAAGATTATTCTTTTTGATGAACCCACTTCCGCGCTTGACCCCACGATGGTCAGTGAGGTTTTGTCCGTTATCCGACGTCTGGCAAAAGCTGGTATGACCATGGCGATTGTCACCCATGAAATGGATTTCGCAAGAGACGTATCAAATCGGGTGCTCTATATGGATGATGGAGTTATCTATGAAGTCGGTACGCCGGAGCAGATTTTTGATAATCCGCAGAAGGAAAAAACAAGGACATTTATCAACAGGATAAGAAGTTTCAGCTATCATATCGCATCTCCTGATTATGATTTGTATGCCATGAATGCCGAAATAGAAACATTTTGTGATAAACAGATTCTCCCTGTGAAAACCCGGCAGAATCTTCTGCTGCTTGTTGAAGAGATGCTTCAGATCTACAATCCATTGCTTTCCACGGTACTCCTTGATATCAATCTTGCCTATTCAGAAAAGAAAGAAAGTCTTGAAGTTGTCTTTGAAAGTACAGGTGAGGCCATAAACATGCTTGACAAAAGCCTGTTGCCCGATGAGTTGGGGTTGACTCTCATCCAGAGCGTGACGGAGAGTATTGATTATCAGCGCGTGAACAATAAAAACAGAGTAACTCTGATTTTGAAAAAAAAATAAATTGACCGAAATGACTATTCAGACCAAAAAGGAAGCGACAGCTTTGATAGTGACCATTACCGGACGGATGGATGCTGTAACTGCCCCGGAATATGAAAAGAAGTTCAGCGAACTGATTACCGCAGGGGAAACGTTCTTTATTGTTGATTTTGAACAAGTCGACTATATAAGCAGTGCCGGGTTGCGCGTTCTTCTGGCTACCGCAAAAAAGGTAAAGGGAGTAAGTGGAAAAATACTTCTTGCCAATATCAAGGGAGGCGTCAAAGAGGTGTTCGATATTTCAGGTTTTGGTACTCTTTTTCCCATGCATGACTCTTTGGCAAGTGCATTGAGTGCTTCAGGTTGTTAAATGTCCGAGAAATTCAATAAAATAGTTGCAGCCAATGTCGAGAAGTTGCCGGAAATCACTGAATTCCTTCAAGAGTGTGCTGATTATTCCGGTCTTGATCCAAAAAAAAAGTTTGGACTTCTTCTTGCGATTGAAGAGGCTTTCGTCAATGTCTGTAACTATGCATATCCCGATCACAAAGGGTTGATTGAGGTTTCTTGTGACAAGGTTGACGACTCGCTGGTGGTGGAGATATCGGATAAAGGCATTCCGTTTAATATACTCTTGCTTCCCGATCCGGACATCTCTCTGGACATTGCGGATCGAGAAATCGGAGGGTTGGGTGGTTATTTTATTCGCAGATTTACCGACAGTGTCAGTTACCGGCGGGAGGATGAGAAAAATATATTGAGGCTTGTAGTTAACTGCTTATCATAAAGATTCTTACCGCTCCGCACTCTTTAAATCCTGCTCAACATCGCGTTGAAAATCACAGGTCAGATAGTCAAAACTCATGGGCAATCCTAATTCAAGGGTGGTGATAAACTGTATACCCGCCTTGATGCCACAGGGGCAGCATTCCAGGAGATGACCACCAAGCGTTCTATCTGCAGAAAGAAAATGAAGATGCATACCGGGAACGCTTACCGATCCCATAAATGCGGGGGTATGAAATCCAACCAGAGTTCCCGCTATTGCTGAATAAGTAAAAACGGGCTGCTCCTTTGCAATCTCTGCCAACGGGCGATAATTCTCCTGACGCGGAACAGAACGGACTTTTATGTGAGAAAAAAAGCCTTCAATCCGGATCGCATAAAAAATGTTGGGCGACGGAAGCAGATTGTAAAGCCATTCCAGAAAAGCCTGATAAGAACACTCTCCTTGAAGCTGATCGTGGCTCATGGGCTTATAAAAGGTAACGCAGGTAAAGGGTGTTAATGTGTTATCGCTTACTCGAGTTGCAACCCCGTTGGAAGTGATCTGATAAATGTCACCATCAAGCATGACCATCTCACCATCCAGATTATCAAAGGTGCCCAACCCGAAATCACCATGCTTTTTGATGTCGGAAAAAAGTATTTTCTGGATATAAATTCCTTCAACCAGAGCATTAACAGGTGAAGAGAAATAAATAGTGTTGCTGTGAATCGCGGGGTTCTTACTCATCATGACAGGTTCGCTTATCGTCAGTGAATCAATGCACTCCCAAATATATCAACCTTTCATTAAATTTCTTCATCTTGAAGCCCCCCTCGATGAAACTCCGGGGGGCTCTTTGATACGTTACACTGCTTATATCGTCATTTTAAGGACAACGGGAGCTGTTTTACCTTCAGCGACAATGACCGTTGTTTTGCCCTGTGGTTTGAGTTTTTCGCTCCACGCAGTGATTTCATAAGTACCTGCTGGAACATTGGGAATAGTGAATTTACCGTCATGCTCAGTCACTGCGGCATATTGATTTTTTGTAACGATGACCCAACCTGTCATTTCAGCGTGAGGTTTGCTGAGCAGTTGAACAACACCGGATTTATCAAAGGTAAACTTCTTTGAAATGCCCGAATCCAATTTATCAACGTTGAATTTTTTTGTAGGGCTGAATGATGTGATGCTTGAGTTGAGTTTATCGTTGTTTGTGAATACAATGGTTGAACCAACCGGAATAGTTGTAACTTTAGGTACAAAAGTAAGGCTTTGCTGCTCAATAGTTTTATGTTCGCGCACCGTTGGGCCTTTAACGCCTAACAGGTAGACGACTGCATCACCTTTGTACTTCGGCATGTTTGTATCTATTGTACCGGTGATTGTTCCGCCGCAGAAAGCATTCGAAGTGATAAACCCGAAGCTTGATATTAAAAAGGCGGTCTTGAGAAACGTGCTTGTTGCTTTAATCATGTTCAGCCCCTTATGGTTACTGTTGTAAAAGTATGGCCCAGCAAATCAGACAACTCATTATCCATAACAATAAGGGTAAGCAATACTTTCTTAAAGCAATCTTAACACGAGCTTAAATTGTGCTTAAAAAATTACCGAAATGTTGAAACACAATTTAAACAGGGAAATGGTGTTGTTATTGAGGATGAACTTTTGTTATTTTTTTCAGAGTTGGATCTCTCTGTCATTTTTAACAACCGGTAACAAATGGATTACTCTATGTTCAAAAAGAATTATCGCAGGTTCATAACTGTTCTTGCTGTAGCATCATTGTTCGTCACTGATCTCTATGCTCAAGATGGTTTGGGCGTCGGAGCCATTGTCGGCGAACCAAGCGGAGTGAGTGTGAAGTATTGGATTGATAAAAACAATGCTTTTGATGCAGCTTTTGCCTGGTCGCTTGCCGATAACAGCCCTTTTCAGATTCATGCTGACTATCTGATTCATGGTGCGTCTTTAATCGGTAATTCATCGGACGCAAAAGGTCGGCTTCCATGGTACTGTGGTATCGGCGGGCGGATTAAAAACATCAATAATGAATCACACTTCGGTGTTCGGGCTCCTTTTGGGGTTACTTATCTACTCTCTGAAGTACCTGTTGATATTTTTGGTGAAATAACACCTGTGCTTGATGTGAAGCCTACAATTAATGTCAATTGGAATGGTGCTCTTGGAATCCGTTATTATTTTAAATAATACGTCACTTAAGGAATAACTCTTTTCAGCCGGCAGCTCTTATCGAAAAACCTCGGGAATGCCACCGGATTTTTTCGATAACCTGACCAACCTACCTCTTTGTAATACCACTATATGTGTCGAAGTCAACGGGGAATGATGGCTCGATGTTATTGAAGCGATCCCGACCTTCGGGCATGGTGTGAATTCCTTTAGGCAGCGCGTTATGTACAGTGATGTATTCACGAAGATAATTGGTGAGACGATAGTAGCCGCTTGGTTTTCCGGTTGCTTCAAGGAGAGGCTTTCCGATAGCCCAGCATTCAACAAATTGTTCTGCCAATGCCTGATTTTGATTGTTTGAGGTATCCATGAACGATGTTGATTGGTTTGTTGAACGTTACGATGAGGTGAAAGATCGATATAAATATAAATGAGCAGTATATTATATCATACTCTTGATTCCGCTCACCAAAAAATAGGGTGGTTATGATGACATTCAATCTGATGACAGTTCTGGTGCTGTTGGCTGCTTTTCTGGCTTCGTCGGTTAAAATTCTCAGGGAATATGAGAGGGGAGTGGTTTTCCGTCTGGGCCGGATTATTGGAGCGAAAGGGCCTGGCCTTATTATTCTTATTCCAGGCATTGATAAAATGGTGAAGGTTGATCTTCGTACAGTAACCCTTGATGTTCCTCCTCAGGATATTATAACCCGTGATAACGTATCGGTAAAGGTAAGTGCGGTTGTCTATTTTCGTGTTCTTGATGCTATCAAGGCTATTGTTGATGTTGCAGATTTTCATTTTGCCACATCCCAGCTGGCACAGACGACACTTCGCAGCGTGTGCGGGCAGGGGGAGCTTGATAATCTGCTTGCTGAACGCGATGAAATCAATGACCGGATCCAGTCTATTCTTGATAAGGACACCTCGCCATGGGGTGTCAAGGTGAGCAAGGTTGAAGTGAAGGAGATTGACCTGCCCGAAGGTATGCGTCGGGCAATGGCTAAACAGGCCGAGGCAGAGCGGGAGCGTCGTTCGGCAATCATTAACGCGGAAGGGGAGTTTCAGGCCGCTCAGAGGCTTGCAGATGCCGCAGCTATTATTTCAGGTACTCCCGCGGCCCTGCAGCTTCGCTATCTGCAGACATTGAAGGATATCGCCGCGGAGAATAACTCTACAACTGTTTTCCCCATACCAATGGATCTTTTCCGGCCATTCTTTGAAATCAAGTCACCGGTACCTTCTCAGACAACCTAAACTTTTTCATTCATGTTCAAGATTCATACTATTCTTTGTCCAGTCGATTTTTCAGATGCTTCCAAAAAGGCGATACGCTATGCTATGGAATTTGCCGGTAATATGGGGGCATCAGTCTATCTGCTGAATGTGGTTGAGCCTCGGCCAATGGCGGTCGATGTATCACTGAATTATGTACCTTTTGAAGCCGATCTCGAAAAAGCCGCTAAAGAGGATCTTGAGGTTATTCTTAAAGATTTTCATGGTGCCGGTCTCAAAGCGGAGTACGGTGTAGTGATAGGAAATCCAGCCGACTCAATCCTTGAAAACATTGAGATGTTCAATGTCAATCTTGTTATCATGGGATCACATGGCAAAAAAGGACTGAGCCGCCTGATTATGGGCAGCGTTGCTGAAACTGTTGTCCGCAAGGCGAATTGTCCTGTACTGATTGTAAAATCGGAAGAAAAGGAGTTTATCGGCGACGAATAAAGCTATCTATCAAGGATTTTGCGCCGCTGAAGGGGCTGAGTTCTGTAGAAAGCACCTCTTGTTCGATCCTCTCTTTGGAGGCAACGACGTCGGGGTGTGAGAAAAACTCTTTTTTCAGCATCTCTTCAAGGACGGTGTAGAGCAGGCTTTTGAGTTGCTCACGTCTTCTTGTGTCAAGGATATTTCCTTTGCGCATTGCCGTGAAAAAATCAGAAATATTCTGCCAGACCTCCTCGATGCCCTTGCCGGTGAGGGCTGAGGTCAGAAAAACCTCCCGCTGCCATACGGGATGTTTGACGGGCAGCATCCTGAGCGCTGCTTCAAATTCTGCTCTTGAAATAGCGGCAATGCCTGATTGATCGCCATCCGTTTTTGTAATTGCCACAGCATCGGCTATTTCCATGATACCGCGTTTGATGCCTTGAAGTTCATCGCCGGAGCCCGGCAGCATCAGCAGCAGAATAAAGTCGACCATGGTGTCCACAAGCACTTCCGATTGGCCGACGCCCACGGTTTCAACCATAATGACGTCATACCCAGCAGCTTCGCAGAGTACAATGGCTTCATGGGTTTTCGGTGAAGTGCCGCCCAGATAGCCGGAAGAGGCGGTTGGACGGATATAGGCTTCCTTTCTGGACGACAGTTTCTCCATGCGTGCCTTGTCGCCGAGAATGCTTCCTTTTGACTGATGGCTGCTTGGGTCAATAGCCAGCACAGCCAGGGTAAGTCCCTGGCTGATGATCAATTCTCCCAATGCTTCGATAAAAGTGCTTTTACCAGATCCTGGTGAGCCGGTTATGCCGATACGTAACGATGAAGTTTTTTTTGCAAGGCAGCGGTCAAGAATCTCATGCGCTTTCTTCTCATGCTCGGGTTTTTGCGATTCAATCAAGGTAATCGCGCGACTCAGCATATGGCGGTCGCCATTCATAATACCGTTGACGACAGTATCAACGTCCGGGTCGTAATAAGGCTTCAGACGGATATGAATCTGATTGATGCTCATTGATCAAAGCGTGCAAGAAGCTGTTTGAGAATGCTCGAGGCAGCTTCAGCGATAACGGTACCAGGACCAAAAATACCAGCAACTCCTTTTTCATAAAGGAAAGCGTGATCTCGTTCCGGAATAATTCCACCGGCAATAACAAGAATATCCTCCCTGTGTTTTTCTTTCAGCTCCTCAATGATTTTGGGAATAAGGGTTTTGTGCCCGGCGGCAAGACTTGATATCCCGATCAGGTGCACATCGTTGTCGAGCGCTTGCTGAACAACCTCTTCAGGTGTCTGGAAAAGAGGGCTTATATCGACATCAAACCCGATATCGGCGAATCCTGCCGCAATAACTTTTGCGCCTCGGTCGTGACCGTCCTGTCCAACTTTGGAGACCATGATTCTTGGACGGCGCCCTTCAAGCGTAGCAAAAGAATCGGCAAGCTGCTGAGCCTCTTTAAAGAGTATGTTATCATGCATCTGTGACATATAGACACTTGTGTTAAGCCTGGTGATGGCGCGATATCGTCCGAAGGTCTTCTCACAGGCTGATGATATTTCTCCCAAAGTAGCTCTTTTTCTTGCTGCATCCACGGCCAGTTCAAGCAGATTGCCCTCACCTGAAGCCGCACATTCTTCAATTGCCCGAAGCGCGAGAGCTGTCTCTTCACTGTTCCGTTCCGCCTTGATTGTTGCAAGCCGCCGGAGCTGCTGTTCAAGAACCAGAGTGTTGTCCACTTCAAGCAGTTCGATATCAGTTTTACTGGTGGTTTTGTAGCCGTTCACACCAACAATAATCTCTTTACCACTGTCAATACGGGCCTGCTTGCGGGTTGCGGCCTCTTCAATCTGAAGTTTTGGCAGTCCCTGTTCAATAGCTTTGACCATCCCTCCTGCAGCTTCAATCTCGCTTATGATCTTCCATGCTTTTGCAGCAAGTTCTCCAGTAAGGTATTCAACATAACAGGAGCCTGCCCATGGATCAATGCTCTTGGTGATATCACTCTCTTCCTGCAGATAAAGCTGGGTGTTGCGGGCTATTCTTGCCGAAAATGGAGAAGGGAGCGCAATGGCCTCGTCGAGTGCATTGGTGTGCAGAGACTGTGTGTGGCCGAGTGTTGCCGCCAGGGCCTCAAGACAGGTGCGTGTAATGTTGTTGAAGGGATCCTGCTCTGTCAGGCTCCAGCCGGAAGTCTGGCAGTGGGAACGGAGCATCAGGGATTTCGGATTTTTCGGATTGAACTGTTTGACGATTTTCGCCCAGAGCATCCTTGCCGCTCTCAATTTTGCAATTTCCATGAAATAGTTCATGCCAGTTGCCCAGAAAAAGGAAAGACGGGGGGCAAACGCATCAATGTCGAGCCCGGTTTTAAGACCTGTACGAATATATTCAAGTCCGTCGGCCAGAGTGAATGCAAGCTCAAGATCGGCCGTTGCGCCGGCTTCCTGCATGTGATAGCCGGATATGCTGATTGAATTGAACTTCGGCATGTGGCTGCTTGTATAGCTGAAAATATCGGCGATAATTTTCATCGAGGGTTCAGGTGGGTAGATATAGGTATTGCGCACCATGAACTCCTTGAGAATATCATTCTGGATGGTCCCGCTCAGCTTTTCAGGCGCCACACCTTGTTCCTCAGCTGCCACGATATAAAACGCCATGATTGGCAGAACCGCTCCGTTCATGGTCATCGATACAGAAATGTCGCCGAGCGGAATCTGATCGAAAAGAATTTTCATGTCTTCGATCGAATCTATAGCTACACCCGCTTTCCCGACGTCGCCAATCACACGCTCATGATCCGAATCGTAACCACGGTGAGTAGGAAGATCAAATGCGACAGAGAGCCCTTTCTGGCCGGCGGCAAGATTCTGGCGGTAAAAGCGGTTTGATTCCTCGGCAGTTGAAAATCCCGCATACTGTCGTATTGTCCAGGGCCTTGTTGTATACATGGTGGTGTAGGGCCCTCCGATGTAAGGGGCAAAGCCGGGGGCAAAGTTCAGGTGCCCAGCCTGTTCGAGGTCACTTTCGTTGTATCTGGATTTGATTCCGATACTTTCTGCCGATGTCCAGGCTTGCGGTTGAGCGTCGCAGCTCTCCGGAGTGGTTGCCGCATTGGAAGAAAAAATATCAATCTCTGAAAAGTCCGGTCTCATTTCACTCCGGTTTTATGTTGATAGGATTTCAGCATGTCAAGGACGTTGACGCCTGTATAAACAAAGCTGTCAATGCCTGCATTGAGAAGCTGCTGGTGTTCTTTTGGCGGTTTTCCAGCCATCACCGTGATAATACCGGGTTGAAGAGTGCGGAGCTTGGACGCAAGGTTTGTGGCTGTTGGAACAGGATCTTTTTCTGCAACACATAGGACAATAATGTCCGGATTACTTTGCAGCGCGGAGCTGTATGAACTCTCTTCAGAAGGAAGAGCAGCTTTTCCAGCAATCTCAAATCCTCCGCAATTGAAAAAGTCTTCAGCAAAAGCAGCCTGCCGGAAGCTTACCGATGGATCGCCAAGCATCCAGATAAAGATTGATGGTGTACGGCCTGACTTTTTGCTGAACGAGAGCGTTTTAAGACGCAAAAGCTCATACCCTGCCGTTTCATTACCTTCCGCTGTGTTTGCCACGGCAAGTTCGAGTGCGTCAATCTTCTCCAATTGCTCTGGAACAAGAGGCCATGGATACCGGTTGACGCCAATAAGCGTCTTTTTCCGGTTGTCGAGGGTTTTGCGACGTTTTGTTTCAACATCCGATATCATGGTCTGGATAAAGCCACTCTTTGACGCTTGAGCAAGACCACCCACAGCTTCAATCGTCTTAAAGATTGTCCATGCAGATTCTGCAAGGTTTCTTGTCAGGGTTTCAATATAGTGTGAGCCCTGCGCCGGATCGATAACCCTGTCGAGAGATGCCTCTTCCTTGAGAATGAGATGAATGTTAGCGGTAATCCGCTCTGCAATAGCAGGGTTGACTGAAAGTCCTATATCAAACGCCCCGATCTGGAGCGTATCGTAACCGCCGAGCACAGCTGAAACCGCTTCAGTTGTCAGTCGAAGGACATTGGTGTAGGGATCGAGGAGAGAACGGTTTCTTTCAGAGGTTCTGGCAAAAAGTGCAGGAAGTGAAGGCCCTGAAGCCCCGTATGCTTTCAGGATATGCCCAAGCAGGTAGCGCAGGGCTCTTGGTTTTGCAAGTTCGGTAAAATGGCTTGAACAAACCGGCAGGATGATGTTGATGGCTGATGCAATAGTGTCAGCCGGAACCCCTGCTTCAAGATAACGATCGAGACTGTCGCTGACTCCTGCAAGTGCCAGTGCAATTTCCTGAACAGCGGTTGAGCCTTTTTCGTGGTAGGGGATGGTATCGACACAGAGAAGCCTGAACTCCGGCAGCAATGTTCCGCAAGCGAAAAGCTCAGCATCCTGCCCCTTTGAAGCTGTTACAACTTCGACAAGCAACCCGCCCGAATTTTCGGCAAACCCTGGAATGGTAAGGAGGGTGTTAAGAAGTTCAGGAGCAGGGGGGAGGTTACCGGAAAAGTATACAGCTACAGCAGAGGGCTTGATTCCAGTAAAGAGTTTGTTGAGATTTTCCGGAGAGCAGAGCGACGGGGCGGTTATCAGAAACTCAATTGCCGCAGCATCCAGTTCAAAGCTTTGTAACGCTTCTTTGTTTGCAGTTTCAGCGTCACGAACAGTTATCTGCCGGCAGTTATTCCAGCTGTTGGATGGCTTGGAGAGCGGTATGTCAAGATATCGTTTATTTTCTTCATGGCTGCACCATGGCTCAAGGTCAAAACCATCCGGCGTATGCCAGATGATACTGTCAAAAGGGGTTTCCTTGAGCTCGGCGATAGCCTTTTTTTTCCAGTCCTCCCGGCTTGTCGCCGGGAACTCATGGAAGAGAGAATCAGGCCGGGAGTGTGTCATAACTTCGTTTAGAATTGTTCATGCATACAAAAAGGGCATTCTATGCTTCCTGTTCTTCAAGCTGGGCGTGCTCTATTCTGTACTCTGCGAGAATTTCAGTAATTTTATATTTAAGTTTTGAAGGCAATGCAGTCCTTTCAACAAATCCTTTCTGCTGCAGCCACCATGTTGTCTGGAAGTCTCTTGTTGTCGGTATCCCTGTATACTGCTCAATGACCCGTTTACCGGAAAAACCGATATTACCGGCATTGTGTTCAAAGAGTTTGAGCCCCCTCGAAGCAATACCGATTGCTACGCCCCCGAGAGTTGGGTCGGTAATGATGGTGATGACCGGAAGTCCTGCTCTTTCAACGCTTGAAATGGCAACGTGCAGCTTCGGTAAACCTACCATCGACGAACATCCTTCATGCATTCTGGCTCCACCTCCCGTAGCCTGAACAACCAGTGGCACTCCTCGCTTAATTGCGGTTTTGCTGGCCCGCCAGATTTTTTCTGCAGTGGTCATACAGAACGAACCACCAAGGAAATTGAAATTGGTTACGCAAAAAACAACCGGTTCTCCCTCAATTGTAGCATCACCGGTTATAAACGATGCGGCAGCACCGGTTTTTTGTTGTGCCTCATTAAGCTTTTTCCTGTAGTCCGGGAACTTGAGAATATCCCTGTCGACAATGTAGCGGGTATCGGCATGTTCCTGGAATGAGCCGGGATCAAGAATGAGATCGATGTAGTCATGTGCCGTAAGCCTGACATATCGGTGTCCACACGTTTCGCACACAAAATTGTCGGCAAGCAGTTTTGTGTAGAGAATAGGGTCAAGCATTTTCTTGCCCATCAGGTTATAGCAATTTTTATGCCTGGCTACAAAGAGAAGTCTTTTTGGTTTGGGGATGAAGAAGGAAACAGGCTTTTCAAACTCGACGATCTCCTCTTCGGTAATGGTATTCCATTGTCCGATTTTTTCCCACCGCTCCATTCTTCTCGCAAAGACTTTATTTGAAGGTATTTTGCTCAGTTTGTCGAGCCACTTGGCCATTGATTTTTTAAACGATTGAAGGGCAGACTTCCGAAAGCGATGTGCCGGACCTTCAGGTTCTCGGATGATTTCATCAATGATGCCGTTTTTTAAAGCCTCTTTCGCTGTTATCTGTGAAATTTCAGCGGCAAAACCTGCTTTTTCTCTTGTGCGGAATAAGATGGATGAACAGGCTTCAGGCGAAATGACCATGTAGGTGGAAAATTCCATCGCCAGAACCGCATCGCATCCTGTAAGGGCAATAGCACCGCCGCTGCATCCACGGTTGATAATAACCGACAGGGTTGGAACGGTTGCTTCGGCGAGTAACTGCATACATCGCCCGATTTTCCACGCAATGCCACCTGCCTCTGATTCTTCGGTAGGATCAGCGCCGGCAGTATCAATGACCGTGATGATAATCCGATTTTCCAGTTCGGCCAGTTCAATGGCATTATTTGCTTTTTCAAATGCTGCCGGTGTCGGCATGCCCTGATTCCATTTCTTGATCTCATCCGGACTTCTCATCAGCTTTCGCATAAGTGCGAAATCAGATGTCGGTCCTGATTGCTGGCCAATGAGCATGACAGGCCACATATTTTTCCCATTACGCAGGACAGCCCTGTGCGTCTGGATGATGCAGCTGCCATGCAGGTCATTCTGCAGGCACTCTTCCGCATTTTCAAATACAGTCAGATAGTCAAGGTGCTTGGGTCGTTCCGGGTGGTAGGAGAGCTGATACTTTTCGTATTCGGAAAGCTGTTCAATACTCTCGTGGGAGTAACTGAAGCCCTCTCTTTTTTCAAAAGGCAGATAAAAATGTTTCACTGGTTACAAGCTGCTTTGTCTCGTTTGGTTAATGCTTTTTCTGAGCAAACTCAATAAGTACCCTGTTTGTCTCTTTTGGATGAAGAAACATGATTTTTTTTCCGCCTGCCCCCTCTTTTGGCAAGCCGAGTGGTTTAATGTTGAAAGTCGCAAGGCGTTCTGTTTCTTTGTCGATATCGTCCGTTTCAAGCGCTATATGATGCATTCCATCCCCGTTTTTTGCAAGAAATTTTGCAATCGGGCTTTCATCACTCAAGGGCTCAAGAAGTTCGATTTTTGATTCACCAATTGTAATAAATGCCACTCTGACATTTTCTGAAGCAACCTCTTCGATCCTGATTGCCTCAGGCCCGCACCCGATAACGTTCCGGAACGTATCGAGTGCAGTTTCAAGGTTCTGAACGGCAATAGCGATGTGGTCAATTTTTTTGATCATTTGCTTGCTGCCGTGGCTGATTTTGGTTTTTCCTGTGCATAACCGATTGTTTGCAGTACTACTGCGATCTCTTCGAGAATCATTGGGTCATCTATGGTCGCCGGCATAGTATACTCTTCCCCATTGGCAATTTTTCGCATGGTGCCGCGAAGAATCTTTCCTGACCGGGTTTTTGGAAGACGATTGACAATAACAGCGCTCTTGAACGACGCAACAGGCCCGATATTTTCACGGACGTACTCGATAACATGCTTGATGATAAGGTTGTGAGGAGTTTCAACATCATTTTTCAGCACAAGGAAGCCCAGCGGTACCTGACCCTTCAAGTCATCATGGACGCCGATAACTGCGCTTTCAGCAACATCCGGATGTTCGCAAAGGGCACCTTCAATGCCACCAGTCGAAAGTCTGTGGCCGGCAACATTAATAATATCATCAGTTCGCGACATGATATTAATGTACCCATCCTCGTCGATGAAGCCAGCATCACTGGTCTGGTAGTATCCGGGGAACTCCTTCATATAGCTTTCAACAAACCGATTGTCTGCTTTCCACAGAGTAAGCATACAGCCTGGAGGGAGAGGCAGTTTAACAACAATATCTCCCATCTGCCCAGCCGGCAGCTCATGCATATCTGAATTGATGACCTGGACATTATAGCCCGGAACCGCCCTTGATGCTGAACCATACTTGACCGGACCAGGTTCAATACCCTGGCAGTTCGCAGCAATTGCCCATCCAGTCTCTGTCTGCCACCAATGATCGATAACCGGTACCTTCAGTTTCTCTTCAGCCCACTTCACAGTATCTGGGTCAGCCCGTTCTCCGGCAAGAAAGAGTGTACGGAAATTTGAGAATTCGTAGTGTTTAAGATAGGTGCCGTTCGGATCTTCCTTTTTGATGGCCCTGAATGCTGTTGGTGCCGTAAAGAGAACTGATACGTTGTATTCGCTGATGATTCTCCAGAAAGTTCCCGGATCGGGCGTACCCACCGGTTTACCTTCAAAAATAAGCGTAGTGCAACCCTGAAGAAGGGGAGCGTAGACAATATAGGAGTGGCCGACAACCCAGCCGACATCACTTGCCGCCCAGAAAACCTCTCCAGGCTCGACATTATAAATGTTTTTCATCGACCATTGCAATGCCACCATGTGACCGCCGTGATCACGGACAATACCTTTAGGCTGGCCGGTTGTTCCTGAAGTGTAGAGAATATAGAGAGGATCGGAAGATTCAACGGGGACACATAGTGCAGGTTCAGCGCCAAGAAGAGACTGGTTCCAGGTAAGGTCCCGCTCTTCATTGAGCTCAGCCTTGAGCTGGTCACGTTGTTTGATGATACAGATTTCAGGCTTGAAGTGTGCCAGTTCGATAGCGAAATCAAGAAGCCGCTTGTAATCGATAATTTTGCTGTGTTCAATACCGCATGATGCAGAAATAATGACTTTCGGCTTACAGTCATCAATACGTATGGCAAGTTCATGAGAAGCAAAACCCCCGAACACCACAGAATGGATTGCTCCGATTCTTGCACAGGCAAGCATGGCTACAACAGCTTCAGGGATCATGGGCATATAGATGATAACCCTGTCTCCCTTGCGAACTCCCCTGGACTGCAGTGCACCTGCAAACAGAGCTACAATGTCACGAAACTCACGGTAGGTATAGCGCTGCTTGGTACCTGTTACAGGGCTGTCGTAAATCACTGCTAACTGATTGCCGCGACCTTCGTCAACATGGCGGTCAAGGGCATTGTAGCACGTGTTGGTCATTCCACCAGCAAACCATCGGTAAAAAGGGGGGTTGCTTGTATCGAGAACCTTGTTCCATTTCTTGTACCAGTGAAGCTTTTCGGCGGCTTCTGCCCAGAAAGCTTCAGGATCCTGAATTGAGTTTTGATAAACGGTATTGAAGGATTGCGGCATACGAGTGACCCCCTGGTAAATAATGAATTAATAAAAAATAAGGGAGGGTGGATTAGTTAGAGTGCGACAACTTGCGGTAAGGTATAAGAAGATCATGAACGGCGATGGCTTTTTTAATTTTAAACCTAATGTTAACAAAAAATATACATTTGAACAATGAACATTTGTTGCAGGAATAACAAAACCTTGTTCTATGACGTCCGGTGAAACTGAAATGCCGCATTGTTGAATTCCTGAAGAGGGGCATGTATGCCAGCGCAACAGAGAGCATGACCCTGAAAAGAGGGATGGAGGGTATCAATTATTTTGACGGTATTTTTTATGGAAGAGGATTGAGTTGTTGAAAAAGCTTGAAAAAATCATCGATCGAAAGTGCTTCGGCACGGAGAGTAAGGGTGTTGCTGTCAACCAAATCAAGAGAATAGCTCTCTTTTAAATTGTTCAGCAGGGTTTTGCGGCGTTGATGAAAGGCTGTACGGACAAATCGGCTGAATGCTTTTTGGTCATCCATCTTATCCTCTTGTTTTGGTGTCAAGCGTATAACGGCACTGTCTACTCCCGGCTGTGGTTTAAAAACCTTGCGTCCGACCTTGAAGAGGTAGTCGACATGAAAGGATGCCTGCATCTGTACGGCTAGGATTCCATACTCTTTTGTACTCGGTTTCGCAACAATTCTCATGGCAACTTCGTGCTGCATCATCAGTGTTGCCGAAACAAGAGAGTGCCGGTGGTCAAGAAGTTTGAACAGGATGGGAGTTGTAATGGAGTAGGGGATATTGCCGAGAACTCGTAATGGCTTGTCTTGAGCAAGCGGCTTAAGGTCAACGGTAAGGAAATCGCCCGCAATAAGGTTCAGCCGCGGGTATTCGTTCTGAATGAATGCAGCAAGTTTTCGATCCTTTTCAACGACGGTGAAAACAGGACAGATGTCAATGATCTCCCTTGTCAAAGATCCGAACCCGGGACCGATTTCCAGAATGTTGTCATCAGGACCTGCACCTGAAGCTGCGGCTATTTTTTTAGTGATATTGCGGTCGGTCAGAAAGTTTTGACCTAATTTTTTTTTCACCGCTATTTCAGTATCCTTATATTCAACTTTTCTCATCAGAGAGGTATGGGATTATTTCAGGAGCACAGCCTGTCGGAAGCAGCTTTAATAATTTAAGTTATTCTGGAAGTAATGGAAGAAAATATCATCGGGGCCGCGGCGGCGCAATACGTTTCGCGGGGAAACAAGGCTACTCGAACCGGATTTGGTGACGCTTTGCTGGAAATCGGACGGGAAAACAGCTCTGTTGTAGCGTTATGCGCCGATCTGACAGGATCGTTAAATTTGAATTTGTTCCGCGATGCTTATCCCGACCGTTTTATACAGACAGGGATAGCTGAGGCCAACATGATTTCCATGGCAGCCGGTCTTGCTACGACCGGTAAAATACCTGTTGCTGCAAGTTTTGCGGTCTTTGCAACCGGCAGGGTTTATGACCAGATCCGCCAGTCAGTCTGTTATTCGAATCTCAATGTCAAGATATGTGCCTCTCATGCCGGTCTTACGCTTGGTGAGGATGGCGCGACCCACCAGATTCTTGAAGATATCGGCCTGATGCGCGGTTTGCCAAGAATGACGGTAGTCGTTCCCTGTGATTACAGCGAAACTGTCCGAGCAACAAAAGCTGTTATAGAGCATCAGGGTCCCGTCTATCTGCGCTTTGGAAGACCGAACATTCCGGATTTTTCCCTTGATGAGGACGGATTTGAAATCGGCAAGTCAATAGAACTGCATCCCGGCAGGGATGTCACCGTCATCGCTTGCGGTATCATGGTATGGAAAGCCCTTGAAGCCGCCCGTATTCTCGAAAAGGAAGGCGTTGGTGTCAGAGTGATCAACATGCACACCATCAAACCTGTAGATACACTGGCCATTGTCTGCGCAGCAAACGATACCGGCGCTATTGTCACTGCCGAAGAGCACCAGATTTATAACGGTCTTGGTGATGCTGTTGCCAATGTTTGTGCCCGTAATATTCCTGTGCCTATCGAGATGGTCTGTGTGGAGGATCAGTTTGGCGAATCCGGCAAAGCTGATGATCTTCTTGAAAAATACAAGCTGACGACTGGAGATATTCTTGAAAAAATTTATCTGGCTCTGCGCAGAAAGAATTGATTTCTCGCTCTTTGCATGGACAAGGATGACAAAATCGCAATAACAATTTTATTAACGCAGAGGAGAGCGAAGTTATGGCAATGCCCAATTTAGGTGATATGATGAAGCAGATCCAGCAGGCTGGCGAAAAGATGCAGGATGTGCAGAAGCAGCTTGAAAAGATAGTAGCCTATGGAGAAGCAGGAGGCGGAATGGTCAAGGTCAGTGTCAGCGGCAAGCAGAAAGTGCTCACTCTCGCTATTGATCCTGATATTATGGATGACCCGGAAATGGTTCAAGATCTTGTGCTGGCCGCAGTGAACAACGCGCTTGACGAGGCAGCCCGTCTTGCACAGGAAGAGATTGCCAAAGTGACCGGAGGGATGATAAATCCAGCCGATATTCTTAAAAATATGAACCTCGGTCAATAGAGTCCATGCATTATACGTCACTCTCTATTGAAGCTCTTATTGATGAATTTGCCAAACTTCCCGGTATCGGGCGCAAAACAGCCCAGCGTCTTACCATGCATATCCTGCATGAACCGAGAGATGAGGCTGCAAAATTAGCTGAAGCCCTGCTTGACGTAAAAGATAAGGTAATCCGCTGTTCTGTCTGCCAGAATGTTACCGATCGAGGTATTGATCCCTGTTCAGTGTGCACCAGCAGGGCTCGAGACCGGTCGGTAATCTGCGTCGTGGAATCCCCTGTTGATATGCTCGCCTTTGAAAAAACCGGTTACTATAAAGGACTGTATCATGTTCTTCATGGCGTTATTTCGCCGCTTGATGGCATAGGGCCCGATGATATCAAGGTAAGCGAACTGCTTGTCAGAATTTCCGCGAGGGAACCCTCTGAAGTCAAAGAGGTTGTCCTTGCTCTGAATCCGACCATTGAAGGCGAAACCACAGCTCTCTATCTCAGCAAACTTCTCAAGCCTCTCGGTATCTTTGTAACAAAAATAGCAAGGGGAATACCTGTAGGAGCAGAGCTTGAGTTTATCGACGAAGCAACCCTTTCACGGGCTATGGAAGGACGTTCCGCTGTTTAGCAATGTCGTTTTAATTTCCACAAAAATGAGTTCAGAAAAAAAGTCAGTCTTGATTCTTGGCGGGGGCCTTGCCGGTTTGACTGCGGCTAAGCGGTTGATCGATAAAGGGTTTCAAGTTAAGGTGCTTGAAAAAAGAGAGATTTTCGGCGGGAAGGTCTCTTCATGGAAAGATGAGGAGGGTGACTGGATTGAATCCGGCACCCACTGCTTTTTCGGGGCATATACCGTGCTCTATGATCTTATGAAAGAGATCAAGACCGATCATGCCGTTTTGTGGAAGGAGCATCAACTGACCTATACTCTTAATGGCGGAAAGCGCTTTACCTTCAACACCTGGGATCTGCCAAGTCCGCTTCATCTGCTGCCGGCCATTGTGAAAAACGGCTATTTTTCATTAGGCGAAATGGCGGCTTTTTCAAAATCGCTGATTCCACTGGCACTGAAAAAGGATAAGTATCCGCCGACACAGGACCATCTGACTTTTGCTGAATGGGCGGAACAAAAAAAATTCGGTAAGCGCCTCATGGATAAGATGTTTCGTCCGATGGCTCTGGCTCTCAAGTTTATTCCCCCTGAAGAGATATCCGCCAAGATTATCCTTGATGTTACCGAGACCTTTTACCGGCTTCCCGCATCTTCCCGAATGGGATTTCTGAAAGGCGCACCCCAGGAGTATATTCATCAGCCGCTTCTGGACTACTCGGCATCGAAAGGAGCGATTTTCAAAAACAGAACAGCTGTTGACGAACTCCTCTATGACGGTGGTGAAATAAAAGGCATACAGCTCCGCAACGGTGAAATCCTGACAGCTGACTACTACCTTTCCGCGTTACCGATCCATAACCTAAAAAAAGTGCTGCCTGACGCCCTTAAAAAATATGACCGTTTTTTCGGCGGACTTGATAATCTTGATGCTGTTCCAGTGATTTCCGTTCAGATATGGTACGATCGGGAAATTGCCACAGATGACAATGTACTCTTCTCTCCTGACGGAGTAATTCCAGTCTATGCAAATCTTGCACGAACCACCCCAGATTACCGTACCCTCAGGGGTAAGCAATTCAACGGCAAGACCCGTTTCGAATTTTGTGTGGCACCTGCGAAAAACCTTATAGGCCTTTCGAAGGAAGAGATTATCCGTCAGGTTGATCTCAGCGTAAGAAACTGCTATCCCGAAGCCTCACACGGGGCACAGGTTCTGAAAGCAACACTGGTGAAAATTCCTCACTCGGTCTATGCGCCGACTCCTTTCATGGAGCAGTACCGGCCAACACAGATCACCCCTGTCCCTAATCTCTTTCTCGCTGGTGGATTTTCACAGCAACTCTATTACGACTCCATGGGAGGAGCTGTGATGAGTGCAAATCTCGCAGTTGACGGCATAGTGAAGCAGGCCACGAAATAAACTTAGCACGCAGCACTGTCTTTCCGCACACACCTGTTCTTAAACCGAACAGGTGTGCGTTTATGTCGGTTTTAAAAACAAAAAAGAGATCGTAAAGATGCTTGTAACAACAGGCAATTCAAAATATTTAACAGGTATCATATTTTTAATGAGATAGTTAGTACAAAAACCTCTGTGTTCAATAGTTTTTATGGAATGTAATTTGCTGCTAATGCTTTTTAAAATTACTGATATCATTTTTTTTGTTGAATGAGCTGTATTCGGATTTGTAGTTGTTTGTAACCGGAGAGATAATGTTGAAAGCTATTCCTAAAGGTATCTGGGAGTGGGATTTGGAAAACGGGGAGATGATATGGACCGATGAAATAAGGAAGTTTTTCGGAGTCGACTGGTATTCAGGAAAACCGACCTATGATCTATGGTTGCAATCAGTTATGCCGGGCGACAGGATAAGGATTGAGCAGATAATTCAGATGGCTCTTGCCAAAAAAGAACCCTTTGCCTTTGAATGCCGTATTGCCGATTCCAAGGGCGCAAATCGTAAGCTGATGACGCAGGGATTTCCTGTAAGAAATGATGATGGCCAGGTGAAGCGGTACATGGGGGCCACTATAGAAATAACAAAAAATTTTGTCATCAGCGACCATCTTATTAAAACCAGCAACCTTTCCACTCTGTTGTATTTCTGCAAGCAGCCGTTATGCGTAATAGGCAGAGATGGAAAAATACTTGCAGCAAATAAAGCTTTTGGGGATCACTATGCAAGAGAATCCTATGCACTGAAAGGTCGGGATTTTCATAAACTTTTTCGCCCTGAACTTCAGGATGACCGAAAAGCGAAATTTGATGTCGTTTTCAGTACCGGAGGCACAATTCATTTTAAAGACAGGTTTCTGGAAAAAGAGGCTGGAAAGAATAAAGGAAAAGAGAGTATCTACCAGATTTCAGCATATCCTGTGTATAGTGAGGATGACTCCATAAAATCACTTGCCGTATTTGTTGCCATTGATAATAAACATACGTTGGCCGAGCAGGCCAGAATTGAACTGGACAAGCAATACCAGACCCTTATAGCCGCCTCGCCTGACAGTATCATAACGACTGATCTTGAGGGCATTATCAGCAGCGTTTCGGATATCGGTCTCGAGATATTCGGAGCGAACAAAAAGACTGAAGTCATCGGACAGCCGTTTTCAAGGATTGTCTATTCAGAGAACTATAAAATTATCGATGAGATATTCGATGTAACTCTCCGTGAAGGGTTGATCCAGAACAGAGAGATCCTGCTGAAAAAGAAAAACAATTCCGTGTATTCTGCCGAGATAAGCGCAGCATTGATTCAGGACTATAACGGTGCGCCATCGTCCTACATGATGATCATCAGAGATATTTCACAGCGGAAAATCATCGAAAACGAGCTTTTCCATGCCAAACGCCTTATCAGCCTTGGTGAAATGGCTTCGGGCATTGCGCATGAGATCTATCAGCCAATCAATAACATCGGGCTTGTCGTTGATAAAATGCTGATGAATGCCTCAAAAAATGACTGGAGCTGCAAACAAGAGATAAAAACAACGTCTGACAAAATATTTGAGAACATCATCAGGGTTCAGACCATTATCGACAACATCCGCTCGTTTTCAAGCACCGACAACAACTACATCTCCTCGGTTGTCAATATCAATAAAAGCATCAATAATGCACTCCTTATGGTTTCGGAGCAGTGTAAACATCGCTCAATCATTCTTGAATTCAAGCATGAGGAAGAGCGGTTTACCGTTACCGGCAATATTTACAAGTTTGAGCAGGTTATTCTCAACCTGATCAGGAACTCCATCGATGCCATTGAAGAGCGTAAACAGATCAGTCAGTCGCCTTTTGAAATGAAAATCATCATACGATCATTTCATGACAACGGTTCCGTTACCGTAAGCGTAGAGGATACCGGGATAGGGATCAGTGAAAAAAATATTGAATACATCATGCATCCTTTCTATACCACCAAAGAGTCGGGAAAAGGCACTGGACTTGGTCTTTCGATAAGCTATGGAATCATCAAGGAGATGAACGGGGATATC
>CAIPYV010000011.1 GCA_903869365.1 uncultured Chlorobiaceae bacterium | reverse complement strand
GTGGTCATTTCTGTTGTCGTTTGTTACCAGAACATTTTGGCGTGCGGCGCTCGTCCCTCACCGCCGCTCACCAAAATGTTGGCACTGCACTCTCGCTCAAAAGCAAAGCCGGAATGATCAGCCAACTGACTACGGGACGAAAACCAGGCGGAAGCCAACAAAGTCGTACCGGCGGTCGGGGGTGCCGTAGTACCGATAAGCCGACCGACAGTACTCGGCAGAGTAGTCCCAGCTCCCGCCACGAATCACACGGTACGAACGTCCCAATTCACTTGTATCATCCCAGGTGTTCTCCATCCACTCCCATACGTTACCGGCCATATCATATAACCCTTCCGGGGTGGCTCCTTCGGGATAGCTGCCGACTGGTGTTGTTGCTCCTACATTGCCATCATAGTTGAGCAGTTTTGAGGTTGGCTCACCTTTTTCATCTGCCCATGGATATTTACGAACTTCCTTACCTGTTGTTCCCTGCCTGCCTCCTGCTGCCCATTCCCACTCAACTTCATTCGGGAGGCGATAGCGGCCGGTTTCTCCTTCAAGCATGGAAAGCCAGAGGCAGTAGGCCCGGGCCGCATACCAGGTGATGCCAACCACCGGCTGGTCGTCGCCATCGAATTTGCGATCCTCGTCGTAGCTCGACCGAAAAAGAGTGGCGAGATTGTTATTACCTTTTTGGAGATAGTTGTTGAACTCCTGCCCCCATGACTCCTTCTCTGCAAGAGCGTTCAGCTCTGAACTAAAAGAGGCCAAAGTTACCAGAGAGCCATGCTCAGGGTTTTCGTGCTGCAACGAGGCAATGAATGAGCGGTAGAGCTTGTTGGTTACGGGATATTTCGCTACGTGGAGGTTCCCGACCTGCTCCTCTTTTTTTGTCACCGAACAGATATAGCTTCCACCCGGTATCAGGATGTAGTCTGCATTGTCTTCGCATGATTCGGATTTTTGACCTCCAAGGGCAAAGAAAACCTCTATTGAACGGTCGGTAATATCCGTGTTTCTGGCAAGTCCCTTTACCTTGAACTGCTGCAAGGCTTCAAGAGCTTCCGGTTTTCCGATAGCTTTGAGGCAGTCGAGGATGACCCGCTGGCGTTCTGAAGTGTTTGAGGGATCGAGAAGCTTGCTGCAGAGAGCATCAACCTTTTTCTCCGGAGCTTCCTCGATGATGGTCTGTAAAAGCAACTGCTGCTTCAGCGTGAAAGCTGCACTGAGAGGTGAATCAAAGAGTTTTTCCATAAAGAGATCAAATGTCTCCTCATCTTCCTGGGCGAGAAAGAATTTGATCGGTTCCTCCCACCAGTCGTCGCCAAAACCGAGAATCAGGCTGTCGAGATGACCAGAGGTTCGCTTGACCTTTCTAACCAGCTCAACACCGGCAAGATATTCCCTGAACGATTTGTGGCGGAACATGTATGCATTGTTTCCAATCTCCACCAGCAGCCCGGCACGGTTCACCAGATGATTACAGAACTCATCAACAGAGGGGGGCGTATAGTTCTTCTCGCTCAAAACAACAAGGCGTTCGTGCATTTTTGCCCGCATGGCATCCCTGCCGACCTCATCTGTTTTCAGCTCTTCCTGCATCCAGAGGGAGAGCGGGCCAAGCACCATGCGGGCACGTCTTGCCGGAATCAGCACCGCAATTTCACGGCGTTTGTCCCTGAGTTCAAGCAGATAATCAAGCACTGCATTGTAAAGTTCAACACGACTCTCCGGCAGAAAATCCCTGTTTTTCCACAGAATTGCCATGATCTGCAGAATCATCGGCACGGCTGCGAGTTGGCGTAACCCCTTGTTCTTCGGGGCATTCAGGTATGCAAGCATTTTGCCGGTTCGTTCAGCGGCCTTTGCACGCTGCTGACGCTGCCAGTCCTGAGGTATCAAGCCCTCATCAGAGGACTCCTTCAAATAAGCCGCTCTGAACCAGTTCTTTAAAAAGCTCTCCTGCTGTTCTTTGGTGAAATCCTGCACGTCGGAGCGTTCGTAGTCTGCCTCAAGCTCAATCCCCTCATCTTTGCGATAGCCTGTCGCACGCGATGTCACTACAAAACAGGCCTTGCTGAAACCGCTCCAGGCTGCATCAATCCACTGGCAAACCTTTATCCGCTCTTCCCTGTTGCTGATTTCATCGAGGCCGTCAAGCAACACAAGAGATGTTCCCGTCTGCAGCCACTCATCAAACACTTTGGAGCCAAGAGTGTTGTGGTGCTTTTCACTCCAGAATGCCAGACTGGCAGGCAGCGACTCATATCGCCCGTTTTCCTGACGACGCAGCTCACGCAGAGGCAGATAAAAGACATTGAGCAGCCCCGAGAATCCAAGCCTTAAGGAGTGATCCCGCTCAAGCGCGCACAAGGCATAATACTTGAGCAGTGTTGTTTTGCCTGCGCCCGGATCGCCGATAACAAGCAGCATCCGACGCACCCTGAAGGCCTCACGCATCACTCTGTCGGGGGTGAGAATATCGCCATCACCAGATGCCTGCGGCATAGTTCTCTTTCCGGAAGAGCGGTCAGGATCCTGGCCCCTTGAAAAACGCAAAGGCACAAAAGTATCATCATCGAGGTTGACCTTGACACTCTCGACACCCGGCAAACCGAGCATTCTGATATAACCCAACTCCTCTTTCAACGTGTTCTGGTAGCGTTCAGCCTCTTTTGCATGGAGTTTTTCGGGTTGTGGTGTTGAACCGGAAAGCTTGCGAGCCGGCATCACGAAGCTCCCCATATACGATGGGGAAGGAAAAACACTGGTATCGAGCGTCCACTCTTCGCGAGGAGTGTCCTCATAACGAATCGGAAAGATGGTTACCTGATTGCCATAGAAGGTGGCATACATGGCGCTGTTCGGATATTGCCGTGTCTGATATGAGGCTCCGGCAGCAAGCTTCAGGTATCCGCCATTAGCCGCAACAATTTTTTCTGTCACAACCTGATGGAAATGGCCCTGAAGAAGCACATCAACCGATGCTTCAAGCTTGGCCCGGATGTTTCCCTGCTCAAACGGACTTAACCAGTCAAGCGGATGGTGAATCAGGGCAATGGTCAGGTCGGCTTCAATCTGCGCTAACTGCTTTGTTGCATCATTGAGAAAGCGCCGGCCCAGAAAAAGTTTTTCATGGTCGTCGTCGCCAATACAGAATAGCGCACTATTCAGAGGCAGAATCGCAACCTTGCTCTTCCTGATTGAGACAAGCTCTACCGGGCTGCAGGTTGTGCTGGAAGGAAATGAACGGATGCCGCTGAAATAGTCGTTATACCAGACTGAAAAGGCGCAAAGTTTCTGGGTCAAATGGGGAATTGGTGTTTCAGGGTCAAGGTACTCATCGGCATCATCATTGCTGTCGAGTGTTCTGGCAAGACCCTTGCCCATCTTACGATCAACATCATGGTTACCGGGGACAATGAACAACCTCTCCTTTTGCAGTCCAGCAGCATCAAGCAGGGCATTGAAAAATTCAGTTGCATAGGCATACTCTTTGGTCTTTCCGTTTTGAGCAATATCTCCGGTTGCAAAGATGAGATCAGGGACATGACCCTCTTTTCGAAACCGTCTGACGGAAGAAACAAGAGCATTAAGAATGACCTCCTGACTGTAAGGGCCTTTATCACTAAGATGGAAGTCCGAAACATGGAGCCAGGTAACCGCTGTGGCAAGCTCACCTGTTATTTTCAGGGCCTCCTGATAACCTTGTTCCGCTGCCATAGCGATAGTGATGTTTTCGGTATACTCATTCGATTCTGCTTTCATCAGGCCCAGGAATCATGTTACGTTCTTGCAGAATACTGTGGACAGCCGGATGGAGATCGCACCAGCCCTCACTATCATAGCTGATAACACAATAGCTTTGCCGTAAATCAAATGTATTACTGGTATTATCTAACTTTTTCGTTTCACTCAATGCCACTGCATTCAAAATGTTGTAATACTCCTCAACAGAGGTAATAAGCTGATTATTGACCCTTTTTTCGGCAATGGTGTTTTCGTAATCATGGCGGAGACGGTAAAAACTTTTGATATAATCGTTTTTGGTAATCAAGGTTTGATCATGATTGAGCGCATTGTCGGCGGCATCACGAATCATGCGAAAGAGGTCACGCAGGCACCCGCCGCTTTTATCGATAAATTCATAAACCAACTCGGGAGGCTCAAAACACTCCGTACCTATCCTGTACTTTATGATATCAAGAAGAACATTCCGACCAGCAGAATAAAGCTCGCCGTGCTTGTCACGAACCTTAATCATCGGCAACTCGAAATCCTCATCAAAGTCTTCCTTGATAAGCTTAAATTTTGGGTGGTAACGAAAGATGACCGAAACTGTAAAAATTACATGAGTTTGAAAAGAAGTGATAATATTGCTGTGGTTGAAAAAAAGCTCTTCGGCTTTCTCAATGCTCAACTTGTCAAGATCTTCGATAATGATTATCAGCCCTTTTTTGTCGATATCAGGCAACTTGCTCTTAACCTCACGGATCAGGTCGTTGCAGTGGCCAACAAGATCCGATAACCGAGGCTCGATACTCTCGATGATTCTCTTTTTTGTTGAAAAACTGGCATTGGCCCCAGCCCGCATTTTTCCAAAAAAGCGTGCGAAAAGCGGTACGCTCACCTCTGCTTTCACACCAGTTTCAAGCGAGGCCTCACCTGTTAATTGCCTGATCTCTTCTATTTCAGCTGAACGGCTCCATTCGCTGACGCTCTTGAACAACTGCGGATTAATCCTGATGTTGTACTGGCTAACAACATCGAAGAGTTTTTCCATGGTAATCACAAACAGCTCGACATAGTTTATGTTCACCGGATCAAGCTCTTTAAGCACCGAAAAATTAAGCACAACGAAATCATCGCTGATTTCTCTCTGCAGTTTATTCAGTTCAGTGCTTTTACCGCAACCACGATAACCGGAGAAAAGAATTTGCAGGTCTCCACCAGGCTTGTTGAGCAATTGTCTTTTAAGTGACTTGATCGGGTTACCGCCCCGTCCCTCAAACGCATCGACATAGTATGAGTCGAGTTCATCACCACTTAAAGCGTCAAGAGAAAAGCGTTCGTAGACTGAAGATAGAGGAACCATAACACAACATTGCCCTTTAGTATTATAAATGCCCGTCATCTTCGAAACGGCTATCCGGCTCGTCCTACCAACACCGGGCATTCATGCTGCTGTTTGCCCTGACAATTAACAGGGGCAGGGTTATCAATCTGTTCAGAGGCAGTCATCCGACTTTGCTTTTGAGCTACGGGACGAAGACCGGGCGGAAGCCAATGTTGTTGTTACGGTTGTCGGGGTTGTTGTTGTTGCGATAAGCCGACCGACAGTTCTCAGCATTGTTGTTCCAGCTACCACCACGAAGCACACGGTTCGAACCCACGATTGATACCCTTTTACACTTCACAAGCTAACAATTTACGGCTTATCTTTTTTCTGAATTCTCTGGCATTGGCATGTTCTGTAAATGCTACCAATGGAAGAAAGTGGTTTGCATACTCTTTTTGTGACCATCGCTCAGTCTCCAGATTGGTTGCAAAGAGTCCTGATTTCTTGATAAATCTTTTTTTGCTACGCGATGCAAGCCGCACTCGATCTGAAAAGAGCAGATAGCCCAGAAACGGCAACCCTTTACTGGCCTCGTTTAAACAACATGGCTTCAGCACAAGTTGCAACTGCCTGCTATAGGCGTAAACGTCGTGTTTGGATATTTTGCCTTTTTGCGCTTTGTAGGATGCCTCATAGAGATTATGCAGATCAGCAATCTTTTCAAGCAACTGCCCCTGGCGCTTCATTGGTTACAGGATTTTCAATGAAATAGTGAGCAAAACGCTCTACTTTTTTTTCACCTACCCCTTTTATACCCAACATGCTCTTTATGGTTATCT
>CAIPYV010000010.1 GCA_903869365.1 uncultured Chlorobiaceae bacterium | reverse complement strand
CCTGTAGTTCCTGTAGTTCCTGTAGTTCCTGTAGTTCCTGTAGTTCCTGTAGTTCCTGTAGTTCCTGTAGTTCCTGTAGTTCCTTTGAGAGCTTTTTTTATTCCTAATCGATCAGGTTAGGTAATTATATGGAAATGGCTATGTGGTACAGTGAATATAAATTCTTTTCTTTTCGCTTTCCTCAAAACAAGTACCTTTTTAGCCGGTCATCCTTTTCGGTTCTCGAATGGTTTTGTATACGAAATTTTTATGTTTCCAGAATTTTTAGCCGTGCTGACAAAGCGCAGCATTCTTTTTTTTATAACCAAAATTTGGAGCCGTTATGAAAAACAAAATCGCATGTTTTTCTACATCTGTTTTATTATCTCTTGCTTCACCTTCCAATGTAATGGCAGTTGCTGTTGACTTGACTTCCAACCTCACTATAAGCCCTGGTTACCATGATTTTGTCCAGACCCGCTATTCTAACACGACAGGAATTGGCGGATGGTACGGGGTTGGTGCAGGGCTAAAATTCAACTTGGACGAACAAACAAGCCTGACTCCAGGTGTAGATTTTATGATGAATGAATTACAGATTACTTATTATGGCTATTCAAGTTTTTCAAGTTCATATACAAACACTATATTTCTTCCGAAAGTTGTTGGACGTTACCAATTTCAACCTAAAGCACCATCCCCTTTTATCGCAGCCGAGCTGAATTATAATCTCCCAAGCAGTGACTGGTTTTCTTTTAAGTCCGGCGGCATCGGTGCTGCTGGAATGTTAGGCTATCAATTTAATGACGCTTTTAGAATAGAAGGTGGTTACCAGTATATCCCGGTGAAAACAGGATACACAAATACAGGCACAGTAAATATGGGAGGCTTTGTAGCGAGAGCAGGTTTCTCTTTCTAAAATATTGTTGTGGGTTGTGTGCCGTCAGGAAGGGAAGGCGGAGTAATCCGCCCACTCCCTGTTATATAAAATTAAAAACGAAAAGAAGTTCAGTCAAATCTCGAATTGCTGGTTTTTAGCATTGTGTCCATTATTTTTTTTTATTTGCTAAAAATTCTAAAATTATTGTGCAATTTTAATTTCTACAATTTTTATAAAAGGAGATTAGTATGTTGTACGCTAATAAATACCGTTTTTTTTTCAATTTGTCTTTTTTTTCATTATTAATTTTTCTTTCGGCATGTATGTCGCTTCCACTTAATGAACGATTGTCATATCAATATGAAGATATGGCAGCTTCATTGAGATCAAGTAAAACAAGTACTATTGGTCAGATTTCCCTAAAATGGATGCCTCCGGATTTCCCGTCACGAGTTGATGTGCAAGGTGCTTCAGGTTTTGTTGGCGCTGCTTCACGTACTAGTATACCAACAGGTATAGCACTATCTTCTAGGATTAAAAACGTTCTTGATAAGGCTATTGGCATAAATCCAGGCTCATCCAGATTGCTAACTATCACAATCATTGAGGCAACTAACAAATTTAAATATGGGTATTGGTCTAATGAGCTTACTTATGGCGAATGCTTTCTAAAGGCTAAGTTTGAATTTAACGGACTAACATGGGAAGAAGAATTTATTGCAAAAAATGATAAATCAAAAAGTGGTGGAACATATGGCTATCGATTAGAAAATACTTGGGATGAGGTAGCTTTACAGGTTGGTAAAAGCGTTATCGCTCATTTATCTAAATAATAAAGGCTGTTATTAATATTACAAAAGGTCGCTCTAAGCCTATAATTTTCAATGAGTAACATAAAAAAATTATTTATAGGATTAACTTGAATAATTCAAGAGCGACCTTAACTATCGAATATCGTTAGCTATTTTCAATCTATTCATGATTAATAAATTATTTTTGTTTGTTTTGTGCTCTTTTCTTTTTTTTGGAACAGTCAGTGCAAAATTAAATGATGTTCAAAAACAAAAAGCCCCCACGGGTAACCTCCAGCAGCTGCTGAACGATGGAGCAGTGGAACTCAAGATCGAAGGGGAGGGTATCCAGTCAATCCAGGTTAAGCTACGCAAGTTGGTAAAACACTCACTTTCCTTTGAGATTCCCATAGGCGCATATTTCGTTTCCGGAAACGCATCCTCTCAGAATATGGTTTCCACCGCATCAAGGTTAATTCGGCTCAATAGTAACCAATGGCAAACCTTCTCTCTTCCTGCGGCCTGCGCCAATCGCCCCAAGGATATCCCCTCAGACTCAGATACCTTTACCTACCAGACCCTATCCAATCAAGGTGAACTGGTAAAACTTATGGCCAGAATCAAGAAAGTGCAGCCCCTATATGTCGTCAAGCAGGCCGCAGTTTGGATCGTCACCGATGACGCTGATTTCCAAGACATGGGTATTCTTTCCGTCAACGGGTACTACAGAGCTATCAGCGAAACCAGCGCGGCCGAGGCAATGAAGATCTGCGCTGATGCAGGCATAGATCTGCCGTCCAAACGGATATGGGGAGATCGTAAAACGATCGCAATGGCCCTCAAAAAAGGAGCGCTGAAAACTTGGCTGCAGGCCCAGTGAGCAGACAGGGGCAATCGTCATAAGGGATATCCGGTTCGGTGATAGTTATAATAGGCGGCACATGCCCCTTCGGAAGAGACCATTGTAGCACCGAGAGGGTGCACAGGAGTACACTCTTTGGCAAATGCAGGGCAGGCGTCTGGTTTCAGCATGCCCTGAAGAACACTGCCGCTCATGCAGAGTGGTGATTCGTCAGCACAGATATGGGTGACATTAAACTTTGTTTCGGCATCGTAACCGGAGTATGCTGCCTTGAGAGTGAGACCACTTCCGGGTATAAGACCTATGCCGCGCCACTGGCGGTCTGTTACCTCAAAAACCTTCGCAATGGTATCCTGTGCTACTCGGTTGCCTTCGCGGCTTACCACCCGTCCGTAGAGGTTCACGACTTCAAATCTGCCCTCTTCAAGCAGTTCAACCGTTTTCAGAATACCGGCGAGAAGATCTACCGGTTCGAACCCTGTAGGCACAATCGGCACATGGAACTCACGGGCAACAGGCTCGTATTCTTCATAGCCCATAACGGCACAGACATGGCCTGCGGCAAGAAATCCCTGAACCCGATTATCGGGTGATGAGAGAATAGCTCGCATGGCTGGCGGCACCATGACCTGGCTTACTATGACGCTGAAATTTTCAATCCCTTCGCGGGCTGCCTGATAGACGGCCATGGCATTTGCAGGGGCGGTTGTCTCAAAACCTACAGCAAAAAAAACAACCTCTTTCATAGGATTAGCCCGAGCTATCTGCAGGGCATCAAGCGGTGAAAAGACAATCCGTACGTCCCCGCCTTCACTGCGCACCATGAAGAGATCCTTCGAGCTGCCGGGAACACGCAGCATATCGCCAAAACTGGTAAAAATAACCTCTTTTTTTGCTGCGATTTCAAGCGCTCGCTCAATCGACTCAAGCGGCGTTACACAGACAGGACACCCAGGGCCATGCACCAGCTCGATGGTATCGGGCAGCAGTTGATCTATGCCGTTGCGAAGAATAGAGTGGGTCTGCCCTCCACAAATCTCCATAATCGTCCAGTGGCGTGTTGCTTTTCTCCTGATTTCGTCAAGAAGCTTTCGGGCAAGCTGCGGATTACGGTATTCGTCAATATATTTCATTGGCACCGGACTGACAGTGAATCAGGGGAAAAATAATAGGTGCTATTTTGTTCTGCTGATCATGTATTTGACTGCCGAAGTTACCTCTTCGTCGGTCAGAACGTCATTTCCTCCTTTTGGCGGCATCATACCTTTTTTCCCATCGTAGCCTTCAATTGCTTTTTTGGCCAGGATAGTTACACCCTGAGGAATGCGATTTTTCCAGTCAGATTTGTCGCCAGGAGTCGGAGCACCAGCGACATCCGAATCATGACAACCAGCACAGTTGGTTTCGTATATTGATTTGCCAACAGCAAGCTGCTTTTCCGCAGCAGCTTCTTCCCTGGACTCCGTCAGCTCCTCTTTCTCCAGCGGGGCTTCCTTCGTGCATGAGCCGAGCAACAGGAGAGAGAGCGCCCAAACAGGCAGAATTCGTTGAAAAGTCATCTGGAGGGTGAGCTTATGGATTAGATAGTACCATCACAATATCAACAGCAAAGTTACATGATTATCTCTCGTAATTCAAAAGCATTTTGTTTATCATTCTTTTCACTTCATAGCATAAGGATATAAACCGCTGCATGGTTGTTCCTATGGTACTCGGATAACAACTATTTTAGAACTTGAGTCACAAACAGCCACAAACAGAGAACACCATGGGATTAACACACCTTGACAAGAAGGGCAATATTGCCATGGTTGATGTATCGGGAAAACCAGGGACGCTGAGAAGTGCAACGGCGTCCGGATACATCCGTATGCAGCCGGCGACCATAGAGCTTCTCTCCCGTGACGGTTTACCGAAAGGCAATGTTCTGTGCACTGCCAAGCTTGCCGGAATTCTCGCGGCAAAAAACACAGCCCACCTGATTCCGCTTTGTCACCAGCTCAATCTCTCATGGGCTGATATCGTTTTTGATGTTCAGGAAACAGGTATTGCCATACGAGCGACGGTTAAAACAAAAGAATCAACCGGGGTGGAAATGGAGGCTTTGACTGCCGTATCCGTAGCAGCACTCACCATCTATGACATGTGCAAAGCGGTAGACAAATCGATGGAGATCGGCTTGATAACACTTGAAAAGAAAACCGGCGGAAAATCACATGATACTGTCGGTTACCGGCCAAAAACATCTATTCTTGTGCTGTCGGACTCCGTTGCTTCCGGTCGTGCAGTTGATCGGTCAGGGTCATTATTACGCGAAGGCTTTGAGCGTGCCGGATGCCCAATCGGGGAGCTGAGGATCATTGCTGATAATGCTGATGAGATAGCATCGGTTCTTGATGTCTGGGTTTCAGAGGGTATCGAACTGATTATAACGACTGGAGGAACAGGACTCGGGCCCCGCGATGTAACCGTGGATACCGTTCTACCCAAATTTTCACAGAAATTGACTGGAGTCGAGCAGGCTCTTTTCAGCTGGGGACAGGGGAAAATCAAAACAGCCATGCTTTCAAGGCTTGCCGCTGGTATGATAGGATCCTCAATGGTGATCTGTCTTCCGGGAAGCACCGGCGCCGTCAGTGACGCCCTTGAAGTACTCGTGCCTGCAATATTTCACGCTTTTGCCATGATCAAAGGAGAAGGACACGCATCATGATTACTGTTCAGGAAGCCCACCGCATCATCAGCCATTCGATTGCGGCCCTCGCCGTCGAGGAGCTCCCGCTTGACCAGCTTCAGGGTAAAGTGCTTGCAGCTACTCTTGCGGCACCCTTTCCGTTACCCCGTTTCACCAATGCAGCCATGGACGGTTTTGCCCTCAAATGGGATGATATCCGCCATGCCTCCGGCGACTCTCCGATACCGCTGCAGGTCACCCAGAAAATACAGGCCGGCAAGCTCTCCTCTCTCAGTGTTGCCGCGGGCTGCTGTGCAGAGATCATGACCGGTGCGCCAATGCCCGAAGGAGCTGATACCGTGGTTCCTTTTGAAGAGAGCAGCGGTTTTGGTTCTGCCGTTGTGGAAATATACAAGGCACCGAAACAGGGAGCGAATGTTCGCTATGCCGGCGAAGAGATCCGCGTTGGTGACCTCCTTCTCCATAAAGGAGAGGCTCTCTCACCATCAGGCATTGCCGTCCTTGCTTCTTTCGGCTACGCATCAGCTGCTGTACAGAGAACACCGAGAGTTGCGATTGTCACGGTCGGCGATGAACTGCGCATGCCAGGCGAAGAGGTTTCGGGTGCAGAGATTTATAACTGCAACCGCTTCATGCTTCAGTCTGCCTGTCGGTCACTGGGTATTGAGCCGGTCGGAGTCCATCATGCCCCCGACGACCGGGCATCGTTACGGGAAGTGTTAGCACACGCTCTCGACCATTCCGACCTCTTTCTGACGGCAGGCGGCATATCGAGCGGAGAGTACGACTTTGTTCAACAGGAACTCACTGCACTCGGCATAGAAAAAAAGTTCTGGAATGTCTCTCAAAAACCGGGCAAACCTCTTTATTTCGGTTCAGCAAGCAACCGGAAAGCAGTGTTTTCCCTGCCCGGCAACCCGGTTTCCGCCCTGGTATGTTTTGTAGAGTATTGCATGCCGGCACTTTCGATCCTTCAGGGAAAACCGCTGCCTGGAAAATTCAGCGCACTCCTTGCATCACCCTTCCCCGCCGACAAAAAGCGCCACCGTTTTCTGCTCGGAACCGTATGGACGGAAAAGGGCAGACTGCACTGCCGGATTTCACCGAAATGTGAATCCCACATGATAACAGCAGTAACAGGTGCAAACTGCCTTATCGAAGCCGGGCCATCTCCGGAGATCCTGCCTGAAGGAACAGAGGTTACCTGTACTATGCTTCCATGGGCCGTTCTACACTGATTCTGGAAATTTAATCATCATCACCATGCGGTTCCACCCTTATGAAATCGCTCTTTGCGGCTATTCAGGTTCCGGAAAAACAACCTTGATTGCCGCAATAGTCCGTCACCTTTCACCAAAGTTCACCATTGGATACTACAAGCACGGCTGCCACCGCTTTGAAATTGACCGACAGGGCAAAGACTCCTGGACAATCAAAGAGGCCGGAGCCTTGACCGTCATGATTTCCGACCCCGAAAAAAAAGCCTTCGTCACTCAGGAGAAAGCCCCTTTTTCCAATATAGAGCGACATGCGTTTTCCGAACTCGATATCCTCCTCGTCGAAGGACTCAAAGAGATCCCACTACCGAAACTTCTCCTTGTCGACAAAGAACGAAAAATAATTGACCTCCTCACCAACGGCTCACTCACCAACGTAGCCGCCCTCATCGTACCCGACAATCCCGAATCATACCAAGTACAAAGTACTCAGCACGTTACTTTTCCCGTTCTGCATCGTGACAATATTGCAGATATAGCAGCCTTTATAGAAAGATTTCTTCTCACTCGCTCATCCCGGGAGTGCCACCTGAACGGTCTTGTGCTTGCCGGAGGACGAAGCCAGCGGATGGGACACGACAAGGCGCTCATCGCCTACCATAGCGAAAACCAGCTGCAGCATACAGCCACCCTTTTGCGGGAACAGTGCCATGAGGTGTTTATTTCCTGCCGTGAGGAACAGACTGAAACATACCGCCAGTTCGGCACTCCCCTCATCACAGACCGCTACCTTGGCATCGGACCCATGGGAGGCCTTCTTTCAGCCCAGCAATACCAACCTGAAGCGGCATGGATCGTCGCCGCCTGTGATATGCCCTTCCTTGACAACACAACACTTGCCCAACTCTCTGTGGAACGTAATCCGTTTCGCTTCGCAACCGCATTTCGATCTCCTGAATCGGGTGCTCTCGAACCGCTCTTTGCCTGTTATGAACCCAAAACCCGCAGCCACCTCCTGCAGCAGCATGGTGAGGGAAAAAACTCACTGGCTGCTTTTCTCAATGAGGCACGCATCAAGGAGCTGACACCACAAAAGAGTCATGTACTGCAGAACGTTAACGATGCCGAGCAAGGGAGAAAAGGCTTCTCATAACCAGCTCTTATACTGGTGAAATACAGGTTTTATGAATGTTTTAATGATATTTTAAGTAGTTATTATCACTACAAGTTCTTAAACTATTTGTACAATTAAAATATCACACACACATCCAACCGTTTCTATCCATACGGAAACCTAACAATTGTTACACAACAACTAGGAGGAGATTATGACGGACATCTCACGAAGAGACTTTATTCAGGTAACTTCAGCAAGTGCAGCACTCTTGTTGTCGGGACTTGACAATACGGTTATTGCTGCTCCGGCAAAGGGCTATCCGATGAAAAAAATCGGCAACATCAAGAATCTCGTTGAAAATGAACCCTTCGCCTTTACCTATCCCGACGACCAATCTCCCTGTCTCCTCCTGAAACTCCCCAACGAGGCAATCGGCGGTGTCGGTCCCAAAAAAAACGTGGTCTCTTTCTCAACCCTCTGTACCCATATGGGATGCCCGGTATCCTACAGCCAAGGTCGTCTCGTCTGCAAATGCCACTACTCCATGTTTGATGTTTCCCGCAACGGACAATCCTATCAAGGTCTTGCATCCCAGTGGATCGCTCAAATCACCCTGCGGTTTGACGCTGTAACCGGCAACATTTACGCCGAAGGGGTTGAAGGTCTTATTTACGGCAGAATCGGTAATCTTAAACTGAGATAAGGAGAAATCACGCCATGTCACTCTTCAAAAGAAAAGACTCCCTTCCGATCCCTCCGGTGGACTCGGAAAAATATACCACCGTCTGCCAGTATTGCAGCGCAGGTTGCGGCTACAACGTCTATGTATGGCCCGAAAACAGAAGCGGAACAGCACGCTCAAACGCCTTTAAAGTCGATCTGACCAAACAGGCGCAGCTCATGTCCGGTTTTTCCTACACCGAAACCATGCACAACGTCATCACCCGGAAAAACGGCAAAAAGTACAACCTTGCCATCATACCCGCCAAGGAATCACGCATCAACAAAGGCGACTACTCCATCCGCGGCGGCACCAATGCCATGACCGCCTATACACCAACCGGCATCACCAAAAGCCGTCTGAAAGATCCGCTCCTCCGCAAAAACAATGGCTTTGTACCCATCTCCTGGGACGCTGCAGTGGAGATCATTGCAACCTTGACCAAAAGCTCCATCGACAAATACGGAGCAGACAGCATTGCCATGAAGTTTTACGATCATGGAAGTTCCGGCCTCGGCTTCGAAGACAACTGGGGAGCCGGCAAGCTCTTTTTAAGCGGCATAAAAACACAGTACCTCTCCATCCACAACCGCCCCGCCTACAACTCCGAAGTCTGGGGTTCACGGGAACGCGGTATGCACGAACTCAACTATGATGTTGATGATGCACGCCTGGCCGATACCGTGGTACTCTGGGGAGCAAACGCCTACGAAGGAGCAACGGTCTTTTATACCGAACACATCATGCCGAACCTCCGTGGCAGCTCCGTTGAAGAAAAACAGAAAGAGTTTGAAGCCGGTGAGCCAGCAGAAGCGGGCAACATCATCATTATTGACCCCCGTAAAAACGCCACCATAACCGTCAGCCAGGACATCAATGCCGAAAAAGTCCTGCACATCCGCCCGAACCTCGGCACCGACTGGATTCTGGCCAATGCCATTGCAAGGGTGGCATGGGAAAACAAGTGGTACGATAACGACTTCCTTCAGAAACGCACTGACCTGAAAACTTTTGAGGAGTACAAGACCAAATCTCTGCAACTCTCAAAATCACTCACCGCTCTTCTTGCTGAAGCAGAAAACATTACCGGCGTTCCCGTAAAACAGATAGAACAGGCAGCGGAATGGATGGCCAAACCAAAAGCAGGTAACTTCAAACGCAGAACCCTGACCCTCTACGAAAAGGGCATTATCTGGAACATGAAAAACTATGACCAGGTAGCCGCAATTGCCCAGCTCAACGTTCTGACCCACAATGTCGGAAGAGTGGGAACCGGATGCGGAAGGCTTGGCGGCCATCAGGAAGGCTATGTACGACCACCCGCCCCGACTCCAGGCTCCATCTATGCCGGAGGCCCTCCCAAGAACGTCGACAAATATATAACCGGAGGGGGAGGAAAAATCTACTGGGTAGGCGCAACAGACCCCTATCTGTCAACACCGAACTCGCAGTTTTTCAAAAAAACCATCCATAACAGGGCCACCAATCTCCTCGGTTATCTCGAACAAGGCGGTATTCCGGCAGACCCGAAAGCCTACGCCGCAAAAGTCCTCGAAGCGTTTGAAAAAACTAACGGCCTCTTCGTGATTGTTCAGGATATCTATATGACGCACACCGCACAGGATGCCATGCTGATCCTTCCCGCAGCAGGATGGGGCGAAGCCGTCGATACATCGGTCAACTGCCACAGCCGTCTTCTGAGGATCTACGACAAGTTCATGGATGCTCCTGGGATCGCTCTTCCCGACTGGAAGATACTGGCACTTGTCGGCAATAAACTCAAAGCACTCTACGCAGCAGAAGGCAACAAAGAGATGGCTGAGCGGTTCAGCGGTATGGATTGGAAAACCGATGCCGAGGTGTTCCTTGCAGGATCGCACGAATTCGGCGACAACAAGGTAGCCGAAGCCGATGAGGCAAAGCTCTCCGCAGAGTGCTACAAGGGAGTAACGCACGAAATACTCCGCAAACTCGGCAACGAAGGTATTCAGACCCCGGTTCGTCAGGATCCCGCCACAGGAAAACTGATCGGTACCAAACGGCGCTACAAATACAGTTTCGCCTCAAAAGACGGACTCTTCAAGTGGTATGGCACCGACGCATGGACCGGTTACCCGGCCGAAGTATCGAAATACATCAACAACCCGACCTACCCCTACTGGTTTACCACGGGACGATCACAGCATGTCTGGCAGACCATGTACCATGACAAATTGATACCCGAAAAATACCTCTCGCTTCCCCTTCCCTATCTGGAAGTTCATCCGGAAGATGCAGTCAAGCTCAACCTGAAAAGCGGTGACATGGCAGAGGTGTTTAATGAAGAGGGTTCATGCCTCGCTCTTGTCTATGTAAGTGATGCCACAAAACCAGGACTTGTTTTCGGCATCATGTATCATGCGAAAGGAAGCATGAATAATGTGATCTCCTCCTATACCGACCCCAAAACAACCATACCGTGGCTGAAAGGCACCAAGGTCGGCGTGAAAAAGTACAACGGAACACCGGACGAAGCCATCAAAACGGTCAGTCTCCTGCCAAACAACAACTTTACGATGTAACGGCAGTTCCGGTTTATTAAACTGCAAAAGGCGCCGCTCCCGGCCATCAGAGCAGGCGCCTTTTGCAGTTTTCAACACTCCATTTATGACCCCATGAGCAGTAACGGCAGAGAGAGAAACTCCCTGGTTGATACCTTTAACCGACCCGTCGATTACGCACGCATAGCCGTCACTGCACGATGCAACCTCAGGTGCTCCTACTGCATGCGAGAAGAACATGAAGATACAACCGACAAGGAATCGATCCTGAACGATCAGGAAATCAACACCATCATCCAAGTCCTTTCCAGCCTCGGCGTCACCAAAGTGCGCTTTACCGGCGGAGAACCCCTGCTGCGCAAAAATATTGTAGAACTGGTTCGTCAGGCAAAAAACACCACAGGCATCAAAACCGTATCCCTGACAACCAACGGTCTCCTTCTCGACCGCTTTCTCCCAGCCCTTCTTGATGCAGGCCTTACGGCAATCAATTTCAGCATGGACACCCTTAATCGAAAGCGATATCACTCCATAACACGACGAGACGAATACGACAGGGTTCGCAACAATCTCGACCAGCTATTCAAAACAGATGCCATCACGGTAAAACTCAATGTCGTTCTCATGAGAGATATCAACAGCGATGAACTGCAGCAATTCGTCGACCTGACCAGAGATCATACCGTAACCGTCAGGTTCATGGAACTTCAGCCATTCGACGACAACCAGATCTGGCGAACAGGCAGGTTCTTCGGAGCCGATACCATCAGGAAGCTGCTTTCCGGTTATTATCCTGACCTGCACTCCGTACGCGGCTCTGCAACCCAGTACTTCAGCTATACCCTGCCGGGCCACAAAGGCTCGATAGCCATCATTCCCGCATTCACCCGAAATTTCTGCAACAAATGCAACAAAATCCGCATCACTTCAGACGGAAAAATCATCAGCTGCCTGTACGATAAAGAGGGGCTGAGCCTGCTTCCCCAGCTTCGTGGCAACACCAGTGAGGACGAACTTGCCACCCTCTTCCGGCAGGCAGTCGCACTGAAACCCGAAAACGGCAGACACGCCGCCCGAAATGCAGTCAGAACCAGTATGTCACAAATCGGAGGATAGCCCAGCACTCAGCACTCACTACTTGATACTCATCCCTGGGGTTACTCTACCGCCTTCAAGTACACGGCAGAAAAGCCCTTCCTTCGGCATAATGCATTCACCCGTAGTACGCTTGATGGCACACCCCGCATTATGGCACTCCTTGCCGATCTGGGTAATCTCAAGAACAACATCATCGCCGATGTTCAGGCTGTCACCCACGCTCAGACCTGAAAAATCAATACCACGGGTGACAATGTTTTCAGCAAACATCCCATGATCAATCTCAGGCATTTTTTCACGCATCCGGTCTATACTCTCCCCGGCAAGCAGAGAGACCTGCCGGTGCCACTCACCAGCATGAGCATCACCCTCTATTCCCCAGCCAACTCTCAGAGTAATCTCGTTCAAGGGTATTTTAATCACCCCCTTGTCGGCACTTATGCAAACCGCTTCTATTAAGCCCATAGAACCTGTAATGATACTTGAAATATTTCTCCAGAAAAATTCTCAAAAGCGAAATCAGGATAACCGCACGACCAAAAGATACAAAATCCTTTTTACGTTTGTCAGATACGGATGCTTTTTACCAGGCAGGGGGTGAGAGAATAAATAAAACAGGTCTGCATGATTATTCTTAAAACATCGTCATACCAAAGAGAGTAATTTACCCGAACATGCTCATTGTCTCCATGAAAAGATTATTATTCATCACCATAGCAGTGCTGTTCACTCCTCGGGCAAATGCAGCGACAACCTCTGAACAGCTCGCAAGTTTTGACCATAGCAGGCTAAGTGCTTCAGCGCAGTGCATACGATGTCATAAACGTGACCAGCCGGATGATAAGCTGCACAGCCAGTCGAAAGCAAACTGCTCAACATGCCACACGACCAGGCAATGGACACCAACAATCACAGAACCATGAAAAAATCATTCAATTGGCGGGTTTTTATAAGCTTTGGACTTTTTATCGCATTAGTCATGATGCTGGTGTCAGGAGTGATCCTTTATATCTCTCCTCCTGGAAGAGTTGCCAACTGGACTGACTGGCGATTGATCGGTCTGACAAAAAGGGGATGGCAGCACCAACATATTATCTTCGGATTTGCCTTTTTAATACTCTCTCTGTTTCACCTGTTTGTTATTAACTGGAAAGCATTTTTCTCCTACCTGAAATCAAAGACAACCGAGGGAGTGAAAAGCCCCTCGGAACTGCTCACCATCATTATGCTTTCCGTCTTTTTCGGCATAGGTACGTATTATGGGATCCAACCCTTCTCGGCGGTTATCAAGTTTGGCGATGCCATTTCAGGCTCATGGGAGCGTCAGGAAAAGCAGGCTCCGGTTCCACATGCAGAACTCATGACCCTTACGCAACTTGCAGATCAGCCAGGGCTTGGTGGAGACCCCGCGGGCTTAAAAACAAAACTGGAACATGCAGGATTAAACGTTACTTCTCTCGATCAGACCCTGGCTGAAATAGCAACCTTAAACGGAAAAACAGCAGAACAACTCTATGAAGTTATTGCACCGGTAAAAACCGAAAGACATCCGGTACAGGGACAGGGGTTCGGCAAAAAAACATTGCAAGAAATAGCTGATGAGGCTGGGGTTGCAGCGACTTCACTGCAACTTGCACTGAAGCAGAAAGGCATTGAAGCAAAACTCGACACCCCGTTAAAATCTATCGCTGAAAACAACAAAATTGAAATGAACGAGCTACGAAGAACACTGGAAACAATGATCAGCCGATAGTTCAACTAAAAGGGAACAAAATGAAATCTTGAATGGTTTGTAGCCCTCTACTTTATTATCTGTGAGGTGACAAAGGTGCTGCTGCTTAAGGGAGTGGTATTTGCCATTGGTGTGGAATGTACGTCGTCAGTTGCAGAAGAGAGGTTTTTGACTTTAATAAAGAAATAAAAAAAAGCGAGGTTTCAAGACGACTGCAATGTATGATGTGTCTTTGGCGAAATAAGTTTCCCTGATGATCAATAAATACGCCAGCAAATT
>CAIPYV010000009.1 GCA_903869365.1 uncultured Chlorobiaceae bacterium | reverse complement strand
TCAACAAATCGTTTTTTTACACGGTCAATTGTTCTCATGCTGACATTGAGAACTTGGGCAATAGTTTCATTGATAGAGCGTTCTGTCTGATATTCACCCTCATCACAAGCCAATAAAATCAAAGAATTTAGAACTGTTTGAGCTGCATGTTTTCCTTTGCTGCTCAGGGCAGTAAGTTCCTGTCTTTCTTCTTGTGTCAAAGTGATTTTGTACTTCTTCATGTTCAATCTTTTTTGTTGTTGACTATGAAGAGTAACTTACAATTATTAAACGACGTTAGACAATTGACTATACACTAGCCTCAATGCATCGGTTTTAAATTTGCTGTAGCTTATGATTACCAAATGGAAATTGGCCAATTTCAAGTCAATCCAGAATGAAACTCAGCTTGACTTTGCTCCCCTGACTATTTTTGCCGGTACTAACAGTAGTGGCAAAAGTACTCTTCTTCAGTCTATCCTGCTTATTTCACAGACACTTTTAGACAAAGACCCTACTAGTCAGGTGGTATTGAATGGTGAGTTTATCGAATTGGGTGAATTCAGCGATATAAAAAGTACTGATGGTGTTTCAGATCAGATCATCATCGGTTGGGAGCTTAAGCCACTGAAAGACAACATTTCTGATGGGCGGTTTGATGTTGAGCAGGTTTCGTCAATATCCTGCGAAATAGCATTTGGTATGGATGATTCAAAGCCAAGCCAAATGTTATCTTCGATAGCACTTTCAGTGCAAAAAAATATTACTGATAATAAGGCATATGAATGTTCGTTGGTAACAGCACGAGCCACAGAAGAGACTAAGGATTATAAACGAAAGTTAATAGCTAATCCATATAGTGAAGATGTTCTGAGCACCTTGGATTATGATGTAAAACTTGGTCGGGCCAGTTGCCAGTGTAGTGGTGATTTTGGAGATATTATTGATCGGGAAACGTTGTATAGATTATGTGTCTTAGAACTTGCCGATTATGTCCGGTTGGCGGAATCTTCGGGTTTATCTCTTACTGATTATCCTGATCACACTTACGGTAAAATATATCAAAAAGAGGTTTTGTATAGATCAGAGACGATTGGGTGTTCTTTCTGGCATTTCTTACCCGTATTGATAACATCGTTAGTTGAAACTGAAATAGAAAAAATTGAGGCGATCAGAAATATGATCTCTCCAGAAATATATCCCTTTGAATTTTTGCATGGTGCGCTTTCTCCAAAGATAAAGTCATGTATCCAGGATATTGTAATTGGTATAGATGAGATTATTTACTTTTACGATACTGCAAATACAGTAATTCCACCCTCACTTGATGTTCTTAAGGATTACCTCTTAAGCTTCTTGGATTCTGAAAATGTAAGCTTGTGGCTCTTATTGGATGATTTATCTGACGTTTCCGTCTACCCAAGTTGGTTCCGGGAGGAGGTTATGAAAAAGCTTTATGATAGCCAAAAATTTCAGTCACTTCTTGACGAGATGATTCAGGACGTAAGACGGAATGGAGATGTAGGGTTGAAGCTCTTGCAGATTAAGAGCAGCGAAGATAACGACTACCTTAAGTTTTTCTTCACCAATTCTGTTCGATATATAGGTCCATTAAGAATTGATCCTGAGTCATCATATCCGATTTCTCCGACATCGTTTCTTGAAGATGTCGGCTTGGCAGGGGAAAATACGGCCGCTGTGTTTGAGAGTCAAAAAATGCGCGAAATTCAATATTTACCAACCGAATGTTTTTCCAACTCAGCAAATATTCCCGTTCCGGTCACGTGTTCACTCAAGGATGCTGTTGTTGACTGGTTGGGCTACCTTGGCATGGCTCAAAATATTGAAAGCAAAGCTTCTGATCAACTTGGCCATGAGCTTCAGGTTTGCATGAGCAGCAGGAATAAAAGTCATGACTTGACTCAAGTTGGTGTAGGTGTCAGTCAGGTACTTCCCATTATTGTGGCTGGTTTGCTTGCAAAACCTGATACAACGTTAATTATTGAGCAACCGGAATTGCATCTCCATCCGAAAGTTCAGTCTCTTTTAGCTGATTTTTTCCTTTCTCTCACGCAGCTCGGCAAACAGTGCCTTGTTGAAACACATAGTGAGCACATTATTAACCGTATACGTCTCCGGATTGCAAAAGGTACCAAAAGCTCACCTTGGCAAAAGGCCACAAAAGTCTATTTCGTAGAAAAAAAAGAGAGTGGTTCATCATTCCGGGAAGTAAGCATCAATGAATATGGAGCTATTCAGGATTGGCCTGTGGGCTTTTTTGAGGAGGGCCTTTTAGAAACTGAAAAAAGAATACGGGCGATGGCTCTGAAACAACATGTTAAGGGTCGTTATAATTGACACCGTAAGCAGCACCAATAACGGGGCTTCGCAAGCGGGATTTATATTCGTTGATCAATCAGCATATCGAGTGTTGTACAACTAGAACAGATATGATTACAAAATGGAAATTGGGTAATTTTAGGTCTATACGTGATAATACAGAGCTTGATTTTGCCCCCTTGACTCTTTTTGCTGGGGCAAACAGTAGCGGGAAGAGTACTATTCTGAAGTCTATACTGCTCATTGCTCAGACGCTGTCACATAAGGACCGTTCTCGTCCATTAGTATTAAATGGGGATCTCATTAAGCTGAAAAATTTCAATGACAACATAAGTGATAACAGTAGGTCGAAGGCCTTGGTAATCGGCTTCGATTGCGTGCCTTTCAGTGATACCTTGCTTCCGTTCGATGAGATTTTGAAGAAGAAAATACATTGCGAAATAACCGTTGCACCAAGTGATTCTGAAACTAATTTGCTATTAGGGAACAGCGGCGGTATAGATTTATGCCGCTCCCATTTTGGTATAGGAGAGCACTACTCTTTGAACGTAACTCGCTCTGACATTCAAACGATTAGTTCGAAAGAGCGAGGGTTACCAGCAGATATGGACAAGGATATTTGTAATGGTTTAAGCTATGATGTTGAAGATGGGGAATCCCATGTTTCTCCCGAATTCAGTTACAATATTTCTCTCCCGGTAACGAAAGAGCGTAAATTCACCGCAATTGGTTGTGTGTTTAGTAATTTCTTGCCTGATCAGTTAGTTATTGATGTTCAATGGACAGAAAAGGACGATCAGAATTATTTTAAATATGAGAGATGCCCACTAGAGCAAGGAGCCAAAGCAGCGACAGAATATATCAGGGATTTCTTTTCGAATTCATTACACTATCTTGGGCCTTTGCGAGCCTCCCCCAAGTCTCTGCATCCTCGTTTTTCGAAATCAGACAAAAACTTTATCAATCTTAAAGGCGAAAACACGGCTGAGGTCCTTGCCCGGCACAAGGGTAAAATCATTCGATACATTCCTTCTTCATCTTTTGTGACATCAGGTAATATTCCAGCGCCGATTGAATGTTCGCTGGTGGGTGCTGTTGTTGACTGGCTTGGATATCTTGGTATTGCAGAAACAATTGAAACCGTCGTCAAGGGCAAGTATCTTGAACTTGGGGTCAAAATTGGCAATAGTAAAAAAATTAATGACTTAACTCAAGTTGGCGTCGGTGTTAGTCAGGTTTTACCTATTCTTGTTTCTGGCTTACTGGCTGAGTCGGACACTACATTGATATTTGAACAACCGGAATTGCATCTTCATCCAAGAGTACAGTCTCGTTTGGCTGACTTTTTCCTTTCTATGACGCCGCTCGGCAAGCAGTGCTTGGTTGAAACGCACAGTGAGCATATTATTAATCGTATTCGACTCCGGATTGCCGAAGGTTCTGAGGGTTCTCCCTGGCATGATGCGGCAAAGGTGTATTTCGTCGAAAACAAAAATGATGGCTCTACATTTCGCGAAATTAAGATTGACGAATGTGGCAGCATTCTCGTTTGGCCTGAAGGCTTTTTTGATGAAAGACAACAAGAAACAGAAAGAATCCTGAGGGCGGCATCTCAAAAAGACGTTAAAAACCATAAGGATAACTGATTTCATTTTTTTCCAATGAAAGAAACTTCTATAGCAAAAGAAAAAAATGTTCTTGTCAATGTAACCATAGATGCAAGCGTATTGGCTATTCCAGCTGTGCCAACAAAATCCAGTATTGAACATTATGTAGAGAGGCTTCTCGATTGGAAAGAACTCCAAAGAGAATCATGGGTAGATATCAATACAAGCATATTCGCAGACAAAATGCTGTATGAAGATAATCTTTACCCTGATTATGGAACAATGAAGCTGATGTTCTCAAGAAATGGGGTTGCAAAATATAACTGGCAGGATGTCACAGTACTGGTAGAGGCTTTAATATACCAAACATCCAACTTCGAGGATTGTATAGAACAAAAAGGAATCAAAGTCGATGAGTTCTCTGCTGAACAGATTATAACGGAACCCGATGTTTTCAAGAACTGTCAAGGCGATCAAATTCGGAACGATTTAAAGCGGTGCGTAGTACTTTTGGCTGCATCACAGGTAGTCAGCAAAAAGCAAAAACCTTATCATGTATTAGCACTTCATGAGACAAAAACCAAAAGTATCAAAGTTTCTGCGTTGGTTTCGGGGATTACAAGCTATGATGAAAAGGGAGCTATCCAATCAAAATCGGCAAAACACCTTATTGAAAATGTCCTTGTAGCTGAAGATATTCGAGGTATTATCGAGTGTGTAGATGAAGTTGAAATACTCTTAAAGGCAACGAGCGATAGTGAGCTTCAAGAGGCTGTTAAGATTGCTTGTTGCAAAAATAAATCTGCCAATTGTTTATTACCCAAATATAACATCGGTACTGAGTTTATCTCAAGCATTGTTGAACGACTCACCTTCAAGCCAGAATTAGCAAAGTCTTTACTCCGAGCAATTGTTGAGACACTGGAGGGAATCAATATGAACGCTACCCACAGATTGAGAACAGGGAAAAGCGGAGGCTCTCCTAACCGAAAAAGAGGAAAAGATGATGCCGAGGCTTGGCGGAGAGACATAGATCGTGACCACCATCTGCATTACTGGAAAGGCAATAACTGCCTCGAATTAGCATGTGTAAGTTACCCCCATGATAATTTCGACATACCAGAAAACTAATTGATGATTTTGCTGGATTATCAAACATGGCGCTATGTCCATCAGTCTGAATTTTCTTTAAGTTGAATAACTCAAGTGGATTCAGTTCAAGGAATTCCCGCCAGGGGATACCGGAGTTGCCGACAAGAAGAACTTTGTAGGGATTACATTCCTTGCAAAAAGCAGCCAAACCTGATGCTTGTTGTGATCGACCGCTTTTGATTTCAAGACCGATTATTATTCCTCTGTGCTCAAGGACAAAATCAACGTCATGATTTCCCTGCCGCCAGTAAAAGAGCTTGAGTGCATCAGTACGGGTATGATTAATGAGATGAGCACTAACTGAGGATTTTATTCATCGGTGATATAAAGGATGTAATTGGGAATTTGCGGAGAGGGGAAATGTTCTGACTTCATCAGTGTAAATCAACAGAAAATTTCTATACTTGATTCAAACACCTGAACCTTCTTTATCCAGAACAAGAACAGATACCCTGCAGAGCATTGAAGACCCATCACACTATAATTCAAGGTGATCGCCGACAGATGAGCCTTCTGGCTGACAGGTCGGTACATCTTGTCATCACTTCACCGCCTTACTGGCAGCTCAAGGACTACGGGACGGAGAACCAGATTGGCTTTCACGAGAGTTACGAAAGCTACATAAACAACCTGAACCTTGTCTGGAATGAATGCGAGAGGGTGCTGCATCCCGGCTGCCGCCTCTGCATCAACATTGGCGACCAGTTTGCCCGATCGGTCTACTATGGCAGGTATAAGGTCATTCCCATCCGGACGGAGATTATCAAGTTCTGCGAGACAATCGGGTTCGATTATATGGGTGCAGTGATCTGGCAGAAGGTTACGACAACAAATACTACTGGTGGTGCTTCGATTATGGGGAGCTTTCCCTATCCTCGTAACGGCATCCTCAAGCTTGATTATGAGTTCATTCTTATCTTCAAAAAACAGGGAAACGCTCCAAAACCCACCAAAGAGCAGAAAGAAAGCTCAGCCATGACCACCGAGGAGTGGAATACCTACTTTGCAGGTCACTGGAACTTTGCCGGTGCAAAACAGGATGGGCATCTTGCAATGTTTCCTGAAGAGCTTCCGCAACGGCTTATCAAAATGTTTGCTTTCCGGGGTGATACTGTGCTCGATCCCTTTATGGGTAGCGGGACAACGTCACTTGCTGCAAAGAATCTTGGCCGAAACTCGGTCGGGTACGAAATCAATCCGGAGTTTATAGAGATTGCTAAGCAGAAGCTGAATACCAGGCAGCCCGATTTTATGGGGACAGAATACGAGTTTCTGTATGACACGGTCAAGGGTGATTTTGCCGCAGCCATTGAGCAGTTACCCTATCAGTTCAAAGATCCCCACAAACTCGATAAAAAAACCGATCCCCGAAAACTCACCTTTGGCTCCAGGATTGAAAAGGAGAGTGAGGCACAACGCGAAGAGTATTTTACCGTCAAGGAGGTGCTCAGCCCCGAAAAAGTTAGGTTATCCAATGGGTTAACGATAAAACTGATCGGCATCAAGGGCGAGGCGTTCACGCACGACAAGGCGGTCGGGTATCTGACGGAAAAGATAAAGGGTAAGCGTATCTTCCTGAAGTATGACAAGCTGAAACATGACGAAGAAAACGACCTGCTCTGTTACCTCTATCTTGAGAACAAGACATTTGTCAATGCGCATCTGATCAAAACTGGGCTGGTTGGGATTGATAGCAGCTATGATTATAAGCAGAAGGAAAAGTTTCTCACCTTATCCGAAAAAGTCAATGGCTAAAGAGTGGATTCTTCACTTGTTGTGATCAACCGCTTTTGATTTCAAGACCGAATATTTTCCCTTTGTGCTCGAAAACAAAATCAACTTCATGATTTCCTTGATGCTGGATATACTACGGGCATAAGTCTGTCGAAGAGATTTTTTTGTCATGACGATGTCTGGCGTTTCTTGTATATTATCGGAGAAGCAGAACCAAGACTCCTTTACCTATGGCAACAACAACCAGAACCGAAAAACTTGACCTTCGTCTCTCCAAGCAGGCGAAGCAGGTGCTTCGAAGTGCGGCTGCTGCAGCACAACGCTCCGTCAGTGAGTTTGTGCTTGAGAGCGCCCTTTCCCGAGCTGAGGAAACCTTGGCAGACCGTCGTTCATTTCAACTTGATGGGCCGCAATGGAGCTTATTTATGGAGGCACTGGATGCCTCGCCGCGTGAATTGCCCAGACTCAAGAAGCTTTTTCAGGAAAAAAGTATTTTTGAGAACGATTAACCATTGATGACCACGCACTTCTCCATAGAAAAGCTTGGCAGCGGTCACAATCTTGATGATTTTGATTGCGGTAGCCAGGCGCTCAATAGATTTCTTATCCGTTTTGCCCTTACAAGCCAGCAGGCCTCTTCATCGCAAACCTACTTAGGTATGGCAGATCGAGCCATTGCTGGATTCTATACCCTGGCTGTAGGTCAGGTAAATTTCGAGGACTCCCCGCAACGTCTCACAAAAGGGCTGGCCAGGCACCCTGTTCCCATAATGTTGCTGGCGCGTTTGGCTGTGAGTATTGACTGGCAAAATAGAGGAATAGGTGCTGGTCTATTAAAAGATGCTATGCGACGAACTATGCAGGCTGCAGATATTGCAGGGATACGAGCCATTGCAGCCCATGCAAAAGATGATGCGGCGCGGCAGTTTTACACGCATTTTAATTTTATTCCCTCCCCGACAGACCCATACCATTTATTTCTTCTGCTCAAAGATCTTCGCCGAACGGATCCTTAAGGGTCCGGGACGTTATTCATAACTCAAGCGGATTGAGTTCAAGGAATTCCTGCCAGGGGATACCGGAGTTGCCGACAAGAAGAACTTTGTAGGGATTACATTCTTTACAAAATGCAGCCATGCCTGATGCATGTTGTGATCGACCGCTTTTGATTTCCAGACCGATTATTTTCCCTTTGTGCTCGAGGACAAAATCAACTTCATGATTTCCCTGACGCCAGTAATAGAGCTTGAGTGCATCAGTACGGGTATGATTAATGAGATGAGCGCCAACTGATGATTCAACCCATCGGCCCCACAGTTCTGGATTTTCTGAGATATCGTGAAAAGTGTGCTGCTGCTGTGCGCTTATCAGTGCGGTGTTATGTACCTGAAACTTCGGGCTTGATGCCCTTGATCGTAAATTCCCGGGATGATACTTTTCGAGCCCCCCTAATAATCCGGCGGTATCAAGCAGATGAAGATAGTGCGCCAGTGTTGTTGTATTTCCAGCATCCTGCAGTTGACCAAGAATTTTTGTATAGGAAAGAATCTGTCCTGAATAGCCGCATCCAAGTTCAAACAGCCGTTTCATGAGTGAGGGTTTGTCGACTCGGGTAAGCATCAGAATATCTTTTGAGATGCTTGTTTCGATGAGAGAATCGACAATGTATCTTGCCCATCGCTCTTCATCGTCTATCAATGTTGCTGCACCAGGATATCCGCCAAACCAGACGTATTGCTCAGGGGTAAAGTTAAAAGCATGTTTCATTTCCCCGTATGACCAGTGGCCCAGGTAGATTGTTTCAAATCTGCCTGCAAGTGATTCTGTAAGTCCTTGCTGGATTAACAATCGGGATGAACCCAAAAGAATAACCTTGAGGTTTTTTTGATTGACTGAGTCAGCATCCCACTCTTTTTTAACTGTTTCACTCCAGTTGCTGATTTTTTGAATCTCGTCAATGATAAGCACGCTCTCCTGCTGTTCAGACTTCAGGAGTTTAATCCGGGCAGCTTCCCATTGCTGACTTATCCAACTGGATTGTCCGGCGCCAACGAGGTCAGCCGAGGCGAAATGGGTCGGAAGGGAAGTCGCTTGCATAAACTGCTGCGCAACTGTGGTTTTGCCTACTTGACGGGGGCCGTAAAGAACCTGAATGAATTGCCGAGGTTCAGATTCGATTCGCTTTGTCAGGAGCGATTTTTGTGCTCTTTCTATCAGCATGACAAATATGCTCAGTGTATTGAGTAATTTTACTCAATGTAAAAAACTCCATGTCTAAATGACAATAACAGCGCTGAGATGCTTGAGGCGGATACCAGTAAAGCACCCTTGCGCCGAGTATGGAAGGGTGCTTTAATCAGGGAAGCTGGTGTTTACTTTTTCGGGGTGATGGCTGATGTGATGCCGGTTAGAACACCCTGGATGAGCTGAATGCCTGCGTTTGCAGTGCTGCTTAAGATTGTTGTATAGAGATTAATGCCGGATCCGAGAATCGAACCAGCTGAATCAATGCCGTTACACACGGTATCAGCTACATTCTGTACCGGAGTGCCGACCGCATTGAAGAGATCGGAAAAGACACCATTGTTGTTTGCCATAGGATAATATGTTTTTATTTATGGGATAAGAAGCTGTGTTAAAATTTAAGGTAACCATGTACGGCATCAAGAACAACAAGTAATGGAGATGGTGAACGGAAAAGTTAAGTTCTCCCTTATGCAGGCATTAATTTTCGCAATTCAGTGGCATCAAAAACCAGGCGGATTGCAGCAATCTTTTGGTCAGACACGGTAAAAAACTCGGCTGTGCGAATGATACCAGCCGGACTTGCAGAATCGCAGTCGTAGAGCAGAGCGGCACCGTGGCTATCATAGAAGCTGTTCAGTATGGTTACGCTGGTTAACATCTGCTTGAAGTGTGTCAGAGCTGCAATGAAATCGTCTGCCTTCGAAAAGGTATCAATACTGCCACGGAAATCAAGGTTATCAGCAAGACAGGCGCGCGCTGTAACAAAATCGCCGTTTGTCCAGGCATGGTGATATTTCTCAATCAATTGTCGGGTATCCATTGTTCTGCCTCCTCTGTTTATTGAAGTTGGTGTTGTTCTGTTCACCTGTCCGGCCATGCACATACCAGATTTTTCGATATCTATGTTTATATTCTAAAAATAATATGGATAATAATCAACAGGTATTGACAGTGAACCATGCAGCGAGATCAAGCACTCAGCATTCTGAGTAGTCATAAAATAGATCTTGAACAACGTTATCGTTTGCAAAAAGTCGGTATCTTTGGATCCGTTGCCAGAAATTCTGCCAAAGATGACAGCGATATTGATATTGTTGTTGAAATGGAGCCGAATATCTTGCTAAAGGTTCAATTTAAGGAAGAACTGGAGCAATTGCTTGGCAGCAAAGTTGACCTGATCAGGTATTGGAAAAGAATGAACCCTTACCTCAAGGCATGCATTGATCGTGAGGCTCGTTATGTATGACAAAGCATCTCTCTTGGAAAAACTTGTGCAGATAGATGCCGCCATCGTAAAAACAAATGATGCGAACTCTTACGCAGTAAACTGCTTCAACATCCGCAAATCATTTTCGAACAGCAGCCTGATATCGTCAATCTTGTATCGCAGCAGTACCGTACGGTCAACTCCCATACCGAAGGCGTAGCCAGACCAGGTTTCGGGGTCTATCCCGCAGTTGCGCATGACGTTGGGGTGTACCATGCCGCAGCCCATGATTTCGAGCCAGCCTGATTTTTTACAGACACGGCATCCCTTGCCGCCGCAGAGGTAGCAGGTGACATCGACTTCAGCTGAAGGTTCGGTAAAAGGGAAAAAGCTTGGTCGGAACCGGAGTTTGACGTCGGTGCCGAACATCTGTCGGGCAAATGAATAGATGGTAGCCTTCAGGTCGGCAAATGAAACATTTTTATCGATATAGAGTCCTTCAAGCTGGTGAAACACGCAGTAACTTCGGGCGCTGATTGCTTCGTTCCGATAGACCTTCCCGGGACAGATGACCCGTATGGGAGGTTTCTGGTCGAGCATGACCCTGACCTGCACCGGTGATGTATGCGTTCTGAGGAGCACATCCGACTCGGTGTTTCCATTGGTAATGAAAAAGGTGTCCTGCATGTCGCGGGCAGGATGGTCGGGTGGAAAGTTGAGCATGTCGAAGTTGAAGTGGTCGAGTTCAACTTCCGGACCGGTAGCAATACCGAAGCCCATGTCCGAAAAAATCTTCTTCATCTCGCCAAGTACTTTCTGCACAGGGTGCTCACTGCCGGTAAAATAACGACGTCCCGGCAGTGTCAGGTCAATCCCTTTGCTGCTCTCACTTGCAGTCGCGGCAAGCTTTTCTTCTGCTTCGCTGATTCTGGTGTCAGCCGATTGCTTGAGTTCGTTGAGCAGCTGGCCGATCCGCGGTTTTTCAGCAGGTTCAACTGACTTGAGCTGGCCGAACAGGGCGGCTATGAGCCCTTTTCTAACCGTATACCGAAGGCGGAAGGTTTCAAGATCTTCCGGAGTGTTAATCTCAAAATCAATGATCTCCTGCTGTAAACTGCGAATGGTGTTTTCCATTGATACAGGTGTAATTCTTATTCGATGACGGCTTTGACGATCTGGGTAAATGCTGCAGGATCCTTCACAGCTATTTCAGCAAGAGCCTTGCGATCTATTTCGAGATTCTTCTTCAGCATGGCATTGATAAGCTTGGAGTAGGTGGTGTCGTTCAGGCGCGCAGCAGCATTGATACGCATGATCCAGAGTGCCCGGAAGGTACGTTTTTTAACCCTGCGGTCACGGTAGGCGTACTGCTCTGCTTTATCGACGGCGTGCTTTACGACGGTCAGAATATTACCACGAGATCCCCAGAATCCCTTGGCCTTTTTTAAAATCCTTTTTCTCCGTGCTTTTGAGGCTACGGCATTATTTGATTTAGGCATCGTTGTGTAGAGTTAATGTTAAAAATTTATGCCAGGATCATCCGCTTGATCTGCTTTGCTTTTTTACCTTCAAGCAGTGTTGCCTGATGCAGACGGCGTGTGCGTTTTCTGTTTTTGTGCTCGAGGTTGTGTGATCCGTTCATTCGTTCACGCTTGATTTTTCCGGAGGCAGTGGTTTTGAACCGTTTGCATGCTCCGCGGTGGGATTTCATTTTAGGCATGATCGTCCTTGATTGTTTTATATAAAAATGTTCAAATATTCTTGCTTACTCAGCCGGTTCTGCCTGCTCAGTCGGTTTCGACGGTTTACTTGGTTCAGACGACAGCGGAGTGCTTGTTTTTGCTTTAATACGCTCGTAGGCATCTATTTTTTTCTTGTCGGGCTCGAAATAGACAAACAGTTTCTTTCCCTCAAATTTCGGATCACCATCACGATTGCTGACAATGCTGAGGCGCTCGGTCAAGCGTTCGGCAAGCTCAAGTCCTTTATCCTTATAGATGATTGAGCGGCCCAGGAAGACAATCGTTGCGCGAACCCTGTTTCCCTTGCGTAGAAACTCTTCAAGATGAGCACTCTTGAAATCAAAATCATGCTTGTCGGTATTCGGATGAAACCGCAGCTCCTTAAGGGTGGTTGTTTTCTGCTTTTTCTTGAGATCCTTGTCCCTTTTGTCCATTTTATAGAGCAGCCTGCCGAGGTTGTCAAATTTACAAACCGGTGGTTCGGCGTTTGGCTGTACTTCGATAAGGTCTTGATTCCGCTCTTCGGCTACACGCTTTGCATCAATGGTTTTCATCACCTCCTGTGTTCCGTCCGGAAAGATAATTCGTACTTCCGGAACACGGATCTGTTCATTGACCCGATAGGTAAGTTTTGGCTTTTGAGTCGTAACCTTCTGTTTCTTCATGCGTTCAGGTTTGTTTTAGATAATCAGGTTCTTCCGGTAATCTCTTTCAGGAGCTTTTCGATAAGTCCGCTTACGCTGAAGCGCCCTTCATCACCAATGCGATGACGGCGCAGCGAAACCTCGCCGCTTTCCTGCTCTTTCTGGCCGATAACGATCATACAGGGTACCTTGCCTATTTCGGCATCGCGTATTTTCTTTCCGATTTTTTCACTTCTGGTGTCAAGTTCGCATCGGATTCCTGCCGCATGGAGGGCCTGGTGTACAGTTTTTGCATAGTCATGAACATCTTCGGCAATCGGCAGGACAACAGCCTGAAGCGGTGCAAGCCATAGCGGGAAATTACCGGCAGTATGCTCAATGAGTACCCCGATAAATCGCTCCATGGAACCGAAAGGTGCCCGGTGAATGACAACAGGGCGATGTTTTTGTCCGTCGCTTCCGATATAGGTGAGATCAAAGCGCTCAGGCATGACATAATCAACCTGAACGGTACCGAGCTGCCATTTTCTGCCCAAAGCGTCACGCACGATAAAGTCTATTTTCGGGCCGTAGAAGCTTGCTTCGCCGACGCCGATATAATATTCAATACCCATACGGTCAGCGGCCTCTTTGACATCCTTTTCCGCCTGTTCCCATACCTCTTCTGTCCCGCCGTATTTGGCCTGATTGGCAGGATCATGCATGGAGAGGCGTGTGTGTACATCAGAAAAGCCAAGTGTGCCAAAAACAAACTGAGTCAGGTCGATAGCGCTACAGATCTCATCGACAAGCTGGTCTGGACGGCAGTAAATGTGCGAGTCATCCTGGGTAAAGCCACGGGCACGCACAAGGCCGTTGAGTTCTCCTGACTGCTCGTGCCTGTAGACCGTTCCAAACTCAGTCAGTCGGATCGGCAGATCGCGGTAACTGCGCATTTTGGAGCTGTAGATGAGGTGATGGTGCGGGCAGTTCATCGGCTTAAGAAGATACTGCTCCTGCTTGCCATCCTCATCATGATAGGTCAGAGGCGGAAACTGGGAATCACTGTAATACGGATAGTGGCCTGAACGCTTGTAAAGTTCAATATTGCCGATATGTGGAGTATAGACTGGCAGGTAGCCACGCTTGCGCTGTTCCTCTTTTAAAAAGGATTCAAGTTCATTGCGGATAATGGCGCCGTTTGGCAGCCAGATCGGAAGACCGCTTCCAACCTCCGGAGTGAGCATAAAGAGTTCTAACTCAGCTCCGAGCTTCCGGTGATCTCTGCGTTTGGCCTCTTCAAGACGTGCGACATACTCTTTCAGCAGCTTGTCAGAAGGAAAGGTAATGCCATAGATGCGCTGCATGTTCTCCCGTGATGAATCGCCGCGCCAGTAGGACGAGGAGATATTGGTCAGGAGAACTGCCTTGAGTTTCGATGTGGACGGCAGATGCGGACCGATGCACAGGTCGGTAAAACCGTTCTGATGATAGAGAGAAACAGTGTCGACGTTTTTCAAGGTATCTTCAAGAATTTCAACCTTATAAGGATCGTTTCTCCTCTGCTTGAAAAAGTCGATGGCTGCTGTACGGGCCAGTTCTTCCCGTTGAATGAGTATATCGCGCTTGCTGATCTCCAGCATTTTTGCTTCAATCGTGCGGAGATCCTCTTCCCTGAACCGGTGGTCGGAGGCAACATCATAATAGAACCCCTGCTCTATTGATGGGCCGGCACCGAATTTGCTGCCTGGAAAAAGTTCTTCAATTGCCTGGGCCATAATATGGCTTGAGCTGTGCCAGAAAATGTCTTTACCCTCAGTGGAATCAAAGGTAATGATTTCAATCGCAGCATCAGCGGTCAGTGGCGTGGTGAGATCAACAAGTGTTCCGTTAATCTTCAGTGCCAGCGAATCCTGGGCAAGTTTGCGTCCAATAGAAAGTGCAATATCCAGACCGGTACTGCCTGATGGGAATGATTTAACTCTCCCGTCCGGCAGGGTAAGGGCTACAAAAGCCAGTTGTTCCTGATTTTCAGACATTCTGTTTCTTGTCGTTTCACTCAATGCAAAGCGTGATGCGATTGCAGCATCTTCGCAGGAAAAATCTTATACAGCCTCTTTACGTTAGCAATGCCGGGCCGGGAGGGCTGAGCATATAATACAATGCTATCCCCGGTTCCGGAAAGTGGACTTGGACTATACATAAAAAATTGAACTATTCCAAATCAATTGATCATTCGTATGATATCAGGGGATACGGTATCCTTACCCTGTTTTAAGGTCAACTGTTCGGCTTTTCTTTTCAGTTCGCGTCCAAAAGAGATCTGGCTGATAAATGGTGCTTTTTTAACTATTTCGTTCAAAAGGGCATTGGCTTCAGTACTCCAGGAAACTTTACCAGCGGTGTCTTCTCCGGACAGGCCGCGACGGTTGAGAGGCAGAAAGTTGAACAGCATGTCGTAGAGTGCATTGACAATTTCCTGGAGGAGATAGACTGCGCCGCTATGACCCATGAAGGGCGTACCGAGAGCTCTGCGGACGATCGGGCCGGGAAACCCTGCCGGGATAAATCGTGTTTTGGAATCAATTTCGGCCAGATAGATTTTATCGACAATTCTGCCAAAGAGGAACTGCGGTTGTTTCTGCTGAATCTCATCACGGATCAGGGTGTTGTCGGCCTCTGCCGAGTCGTGGCTGAACATGCAGAGCATTCCCATCTCCCCGGCAAGAAAGGTGTTCAATCCGAGGGCATAGGTTTTTGCGGCGGTTACTCCGAATCGTATTGTTGGAAACCATTCAGCCTGGGGCCCCCGCCAGAGATCCCATATTGGTTTGAGTGTGGTGCGTTTTTCTTCTTTAAGAAATGCCTCCGCCGCTTCATATTTGTTCAGCAGTCGCCCAAGCTCCAGAATAAAATTCTTTGTTTCATCCATGCCGAAAGGAGCTTGCAGCACCGGTCTCTTCAGTAATCCGGCCAGGGTACTGCCGAATTCATGGTACATGACGACAATGACCTCGGAGTTTTTAAGGTCGGCGATATCATGCAGTGAGCTTTCATAGGGATAGACATGACGGAGGTTCCCGCCAACCCCTGCAATCAGGCGCTTGAGTTCGGCCAGATCTGAGGGAGTGTTGAAGCAGCCGTAAGTAGGGCCGATAATGCTTACAGAACAGGGCTCTACGGCAGCAGGTTTATGATCATCGAATTGTTGATACAGCCACTGCAGCGCGCGGTCTCGCCCTTGCCATTCATTTTCACCGAGTGAGTTCGATGGAAAAAATCTGATGTCAGGGTATTTCATGTTCAGCATTCGCTCATGGTCGCTCCCTATCATCTCACTCTCGGCACTTGATACCAGAATCAGCTGCCGTCCCGGTGCCTGAAGTTTTTCAATGGTCTCTCGGACAATTTCAGAACTGCCTGAAGAGGCGATCTCCTTTTCGGTCAGGCTTGTCGGCGTAAAGTTTTCAAGGTAGGGAACTGCATCGGTATAGTCTATGACGGCAACACCTACAAGATTGTAGCAGCCGACAGGAGCATCAGCAATGACGTGCACGTCCTTCAGTGAACAAAAGGTATTGACAGCGGCCCAGTAGGCGCTTGCGGTGGATTCGTCCCTAACGGTTTTTCCCATAATCCAAAACTGATAAAGGGTTGTTGGTCAAGTAGTTCTGTTCAGCGGGAATTCCCCTGCAGCGAAACAGGGAGGATACCGCGGGGTTTAAGTTTTCCTTTCAGCGCTTTTACAACAGACTCTTCACTTGCTTCTTTAGATGAATAGGTGCAGAGATAGGTCGTTATTTCCGGAAAATAGTTGATCAGATAAGGGGTTCCGAGCGAAATAAAGATCAGTGGCTTTTCTTTCGGCATCATCCTGGCCAAAGTGTGGATGAACTCCTGCTGCTTTTCGGTAAGCTTCAGGGTTCCTGAACCGGAGAGCGCCTGAACATAAGAGGTGACAAGAACGGCCGGAGCTTTCAATGCCATCTCCACAGCTTGAGCATAACGAAGAGAGTCAGCTGCAGGATCAATCCGGATATGGTCGGCTGAATAGAAGTTGTTGATGTTTTTGATATAGCCATTGCCGACTTCAAGATCTGTTTTATCCTGCAGGATAATATTAAGCAGGTTGCCTGACGATACTCGTTTCAGGGGCATGTAGTGGTTTTCATCCTTCACCAGCGTGATTGAGGCTTCAGCAATTTTTTTTGCAAGATCTCTGTGTGATTCAGGACTGGCGTCATCCTTGCCCCTGTTCAGATTGACCAGCTTACGGTGTTCTATGTCGAGCCATTGTTTTGCCAGAAGGATTCTTCGGACGGAGTCATTGATCTGCTCTATCGGGATCACTCCTTTTTCAACGGCATGGACAATCGAACGGTGCGCAAGTTCGGGGTCGGGGGAAAAGAGCAACAGATCGTTTCCTGCTTGAATGGCTTTAACGGAAATGTCAGGTACATTCTGACCGTTGTAGAGTGCTTTCATATTCATGGCGTCGGTAATGATCAGACCCTGAAATCCGAGTTCCTTGCGAAGCAGGTCGGTGACGATGACTTTTGAAATTGAGGCAGGTTCCATGGTGCCGGTTAATTTCGGAACGGCAAGATGCCCGATCATAACGCTGATGACTCCTTGTTCTATAGCAGCCTTAAAAGGCTTCAGTTCGTACTCATCTAATTGCTGACGGTCTGCTTTGAGCACAGGAAGCGAAATATGACTGTCAACACTCACGTCACCGTGCCCGGGAAAGTGCTTTGCGGTTGCAATAATGCCGTTTGACTGGAGTCCCTCAATAACTGCATGGGATAATGCAATGGTTAAAGGGAGATTATCACCGAAAGAACGGGTGTTGATGATTGGGTTCAAGGGGTTGATGTTCAAGTCGAGGGTAGGCCCGTAGCTCTGTTGAAGTCCCACGGCTTTTGCCTCCTGAGCAATGGCTTGTGCCATTGTAGCAGCCATTTTAGAGTCCTGTGTTGCAGCAACGGCCATGTTTGGCGGAAATTCGGTAGCTCCGGTGAGTCTCATGGCCAGTCCTCGTTCCATATCGGCGCTCATCAGAAGAGGTCGTGGTGCCAGAGCCTGAAAATGGTTTGACAGCATGGCAGCGCTGAAGGCATCGCCTTTGAGAAACATGATGCCACCGACTTTACCTTGTATGACCAGTCGGTCAAGATTCCTGTAGGCGGTGTCATCATAGCTGTTGTAATGGCCATCGGATTCTGCAATGATCATCTCTCCGACCTTTTCCGAAAGAGTCAGGTTTTTCAGGGCCTTTTCGATACCGGAATCAGTAACATTGAAAATTTTCTGGGCAGTCCATGTTTCTGTACCTGGTTTTGCTGGAGCAGACCCGATCAATGCTACCGGAATGAAGAGCAGAAGGCTGAATAATCCGGGAAAAAAGAGAGAATATTTTTTATTCATTCGGTTGTTAATTGTTTCGCTATTCCTGCAATTGTTGAAAAGCCTTCGGTTTTTGACTGTGAAGTAAAATAATATCTTTCTCAGAAAGGAGAATTCTGCAGTTTGTAAGAGGCTGAAGTTTTTCAGCTCATATAAAGATAAGGTTTCCATTCGTCGGAAACTGCTGCCGTCAGTTGCTGCATGAACATCAGGTTATTTGGTCTGATCGGTTCTTTTAAAGGGTGCATTCCAGCTTCGCGAGGTGTTCTGTTTCCTTTTTTTGAATTACAGCGCGGGCATGCTGTTATCAGGTTTTCCCAGGAGTATTCCCCGCCTCTGGAGCGTGGCACTATGTGATCAATGGTTAAGGGGTGATCGGTTTTCCCGCAATACTGACACTGGAAACTGTCTCTGATGAGAATGTTCTTCCGGTTCAGTATAATTCTTTTGTAGGGTACCCTTACAAAAAAGGTCAATCGAACAATACTCGGCAGGGGGTAGCTGCGGGAAACCGTGCAGATGACTCGTTCTGGATGGTGGGCGACCGGCACGGCTTTGCCTCCAAAGAGCAGAAGAATGGCTTTTTGAGCGTCACAAATACTTAAAGGTTCATAGCTGCTGTTGAGTACAAGTACTTTCGTGCGATGTAAAAGCATATCCTCGAGTTTCTTTATAGTATAACAGCATGAATTTGTCTTGCACAATGAGCTTAGGTAAAATTTCAGTTAAATGTTTTACAGACTCTTACAAAGAGCAGCAAATGTTCAGTTGCCTTGAAGCAAGAGCTTCGTCAAGTCGTTTGACCGGTGTTGTTACAGGAGCTGAAAGTACAAGTGCAGGGTTTGATTCAGCTTCGTCCGCGATACTGAGCAGGGCTTCGGCAAAAACATCGAGCGTCTCTTTTGATTCAGTTTCTGTAGGCTCTATCATTATTGCTTCGCTGACAATGAGCGGGAAATAAATGGTTGGAGCATGAAAGCCGTAGTCAAGCAGCCTTTTTGCGATATCAAGCGTTCTGACGCCGTGCGCTTTTTTCTGACGGTCACCCGAAAGGCAGAATTCGTGCATGACCGGTTTAGGATAAGGCAGATCATAGCGTTCCAGCAGGCGGCTTAACAGGTAGTTTGCATTGATGATGGCATTTTCAGAAACCCTGCGCAGTCCTTCAGGGCCCAGCATTCGGATATAGGTATATGCCCTGACCAGTACAGCAAAGTTTCCGTAAAAATTCATCATCCTGCCGATGCTGTCAGGACGGTTGTAACAGAGTGAATAAGTTGTTCCTTCAGTGCTCTTGTTTTTTTCAATGACCGGTACAGGGAGAAAAGGGATCAGTTTCTCGCTGACGCCGACCGGGCCACTGCCAGGGCCACCGCCGCCATGCGGAGTTGCAAACGTTTTGTGCAGGTTGTAATGAACCACATCGAAACCCATATCTCCAGGACGGGTAATGCCGAGCAGTGCATTCATATTGGCACCGTCCATATAGAGCAGGCTGCCGTTATCATGCACCATTGTTGCGAGTTGCAGGATCTCTTTTTCAAAAAGGCCGATGGTATTCGGATTGGTAAGCATCAGTGCGGCAACATCGCTGTCAAGCTTTGACCGGAGGTCATCAAGATCGGTGCGGCCGTCACTGTTGCCTGCGACCGAAATAATTTGGTATCCGGCAAGAGCAGCTGAAGCAGGGTTGGTGCCATGTGCCGAGTCAACGACAAGAAGCTTTGTGCGCTTTGATCCAATTGATTGATGGTACTTTTTTATAAGGAGGATGCCGGTTAGTTCTCCGTGGGCACCAGCTGCAGGTTGCAGGGTTACTGCTGCCATGCCCGCAATTTCTCGAAGCATTTCAGCAAGTTCATACATGAGTTGCAGTGCACCCTGTGTTGTTTCAGAGGGCTGCAGGGGATGCAGTGCGCTGAATCCCGGCAGGTCACAGGTATAATCATTTATTTTGGGATTATATTTCATGGTGCAGCTTCCCAGAGGGTACATGTTTTTATCAACATGGTAGTTCATGGTCGAGAGACGCACAAAATGACGGACAACTTCACTTTCGGAAACCTCAGGAAGTTCAGCGGGTTTTGAGCGAAGAAACTTTGAGGGCAGAATAGTTTCCATAGGAATTTCCGGCAGATCATGACCGGAGAGGGTGTACCCTTTACGTCCGCCTCTTGATAAATCAAAAATAAGTTTTTCTCTCATGGTGTTTACTGCTTCAGGAGTGGGCTTTTACGTGATAATAAACCTGTACGTCAATATAGAGGAAGGCTGAGACAAGCTCAAAACAATCAGAAAAAAAGAAGCTGTTACTTCAACTCCATTCAATATCTTCCGTGGCGAGACGTTCCATGGCCTCTTTTGCAGCAAGTTGTTCTGCATCTTTTTTTCTCTGTGCAGTGCCCTTGCCAAGAAAATAATCAGTGCATGTTACCCCTATTGTAAAGGTTTTCTCATGCTCGGCCCCTGCTTCGGTCATTACTGAGTAGACTGGCGGTGGGAGGTGGTTCGACTGTGTGTACTCGATGAGACGGCTTTTATAGTTATGTTCCGCGCTTACAATCGTCGTGAAATCAACATGCTCTATGATATGGCGGCTGATAAAGTCGGAAGCTTCCTGGATTCCTTTGTCAAGATAAATTGCTCCAATCAGTGATTCAAAAGCGTCTGCAAGTGCTGACTCACTGCTTCTGATTTTGAGTTCATCAGCCGAATCGCCAATAAGAAGATGTTCGCCCAAGTCAATGCTTCGGGCAAATCCGGCAAGGGATTTGCGATTGACTATTTTAGCCCGATTGCTTGAAAGCTCACCTTCTGCGTTTTCAGGAAAACGTTTGAAAAGATATTCGGAAATCAACAGGTCAAGCACTGAGTCTCCCAGAAATTCAAGCCGCTGGTTTGATTCGATAAGAGCTGGTGTGGCAGGGTCATGAACGACAGAGCGATGCGTCAGCGCGGTAAGATAGAGAGGCAGGTTGATACCGGGTACTCTGACAAGTTTTTGCAGGTAGTCGATGGTTTTTTCAGACAGTCCGGCCGTTATCAAAGGATGATTGTCCTCGATTTTGTAAGGTATAGAGTTATCCTCTGATCGGGGAAATGCAAAGGATGTGACTTTTTGCCAGAATTGCTCCATTGGCCGGAAAGGTTTTATCAGAGCGATGAACCGTTCCTGAAAATCAATGATGCATTATGGCCGCCAAACCCGAAGCCATTGTTGAGAACGTACTCTATAGAGCGTTTTTTCGGTGTGTTTGGTGTTACATCGACATCAATCTGAGGGTCAAGATTATCGCAGTTGATTGTCGGTGGAACAGTCTGGTTCTCCAACGCAAGCAGACAGCTTATTGATTCAACCACACCTGCAGCACCAAGAAGATGTCCTGTCATTGATTTGGTGGAACTGATATTCAGTTTGTAAGCATGATCACCAAAGACGGTTTTAATGGCTTTAATTTCAGCGATATCACCCAGCGGCGTCGATGTACCGTGGGTATTGATATAATCAATTTTATCAGGAGTAAGTCCTGCTAAGGCGAGTGCATTTCTCATGGCATTGACCGCACCTATGCCTTCAGGGTGGGGTGCTGTCAAGTGATAAGCGTCGGCAGTTGCTCCGACTCCGACAATTTCACCGTAAATTTTTGCTCCGCGTGCTTTAGCTGAATCAAGTGATTCAAGGATCAACGATCCGCCTCCTTCACCCATCACAAAACCGTCTCGGTCTCGGTCGTACGGGCGTGATGCCTGTTGCGGACGGTCATTTGCAGTAGAGAGTGCCTTGGCGGCATTGAAACCACCGACACTCAACTGGGTGATTGGTGCTTCTGACCCGCCGGCAACCATATAGTCTGCCATTCCTGTCTGGATAAGCATATAGGAGTCGATGATGGCATGCAGCGAAGTTGCACAGGCAGAAGCTGTAGCATAGTTCGGACCCATAAGTCCGTTTCGGATTGAAATCTGGCCGGCAGCAATATCCGGAATAAGCATGGGAATAAAGAAGGGGCTGATCCGTCTCGGTCCACGTTCAAGATAGTTCCTGAACTGTTTATCGTAGGTGGTCATGCCTCCAATTCCCGAGCCATGAACAACTCCGATTCTGAGCGGATCGATCTCCTTCAGGTCCAGTCCTGAATCTTTCAGTGCCTGATCTGCAGCTATGACTGCATACTGACAATAAGGATCCATTCGGTCTGCAGATTTTCTGTCAATAAAGTTTTCAGCCGAAAATCCTTTCAATTCACAGGCAAAAGTTGTGGCAAAATCAGTTGTATCAAAATAGGTTATAGGAGCAGCACCGCTCTTTCCTTGATAAAGAGCGGCCCAGAGTTCTTCTTTATTAAGACCTATAGGGGATAACACACCTATTCCGGTAACAACTATTCTTTTGAGCGCCTGACCCATCTGTTTTGATTTAAACGTTTGCCTGCGTATAAGTGATATATAATTTACTTCTTAAGGATATAATCGATGGCCTGCTGAACGGTGCCGATCTTTTCAGCATCTTCATCAGGTATCTGCACTCCAAACTCGTTTTCGAGTTCCATAATCAGTTCAACAGTATCAAGTGAATCTGCACCGAGATCATCGGAAAATTTCGATTCCGGTTTGATCTGATCTTTGTTGACACCCATTTTGCTGACGATAATATCGTAAACTTTGTCCTTGATTTGTGATTCAGTCATTGTTTTGTTCTCCAGATTAATAGTTGGTTGCTGATAAAAAAAGTTGAAAAAGTCAGTCAATATACAAAGAAAATAAGCTTGCCCAAATCACATGACCATGCCACCGCTGATGTTGATGACAACGCCTGTAATATAGGCTGACTGGTCACTGGCAAGGAATGATACTACATTTGCTACATCGTCAGGCTGGCCGAAGCGGGCAAGGGGAATAACATCAAGCATTTTCTGTTTCACCTCTTCAGAGAGTGCATCAGTCATTTTAGAAGCGATGAATCCCGGTGCTACGGCATTTACTCTGATGTTGCGGGATGCAAGCTCTTTGGCGATCGATTTTGTGAAGGCGATGACTCCGCCTTTTGACGCGGCATAGTTGGCCTGTCCGGCGTTTCCCATGATGCCGATAACAGAAGCGATATTAACGATAGCGCCCGAACGCTGTTTCATCATGATACGGCTGACTGCTTTGGTGCAGGCAAATGTTCCTTTCAGATTGACCGTAAGAACGGCATCCCAGTCCTCTTCGCTCATTCTCATCAGGAGGCCATCGCGAGTTATGCCAGCATTGTTGATGAGAATATCAATTCTGCCGGTTTCCGCAGCAATGGCGGCGAAAACTCTTTGTACAGCTTCTGTATTGGTGACGTCAAGTTCATAGCAGAAGACTTTTCTGCCGAGCTTTTTAACCCCTTCTGCGGTTTCTTCAAGCCATTCAGCCTTGATGTCACAAAGGACAACATCTGCACCCTGAGATGCCAGATTAAAAGCGATAGCTTGCCCGATTCCTCTGGCAGCTCCGGTTACAACTGCAATTTTTCCTTCAAACATAGTTTCTTTCGGTTGATGTTAATGAGCTCATAGAGCGACTCTCAAATATGCGGTTGAATGTCCCGTGCCGTGTCGAAGCCTCGGGTCGTGACTGTTTTATCGATCCGTTTAATCAGGCCCTGTAAAACTTTTTGAGGCCCGATTTCAATAAATTCTGAAATACCGCTTTGCACCATTACTTCTATGGACTGGGCCCAGAGAACAGAACTGGTAAGCTGCAGAATAAGGTTTTTTCGTATTTCAGCAGCGCTGGTGACGGGTTGGGCTGTGGCGTTCATGCAAACAGGTATTGCCGCCGGCTGTATGTCAATGTGATCAAGAGCTGCTGAAAGTTCCTGCTCTGCGGGCTTCATGAGCGGCGAATGGAATGCACCGGAAACAACCAGCTCTTTTGCCATGCGGGAGCCTTTGGAAGGCGCAAGTTCAACAGCCTTTTTTACAGCCGCGATATCACCGGAAAGAACAACCTGACCGGGAGAGTTGAAATTAGCCGCCTGAATGATACCTTCCTGACCTGCTTCGGCAAGGAGGCTTTCAAGCGCACTATCAGGCATACCGATAATGGCAGCCATGGTTCCGGGGTTCTGTGTGCCGGCATTCTGCATGAGATCGCCACGCTTGGCTACAATACGCAATGCATCATCAAATCCAATGGAACCGGCAAAGCAAAGCGCGGTGTATTCACCGAGGCTGTGGCCGGCCGTCATGGCGATATCCTTGCTGCCGAGCAGAGTGGCTATAGCTATACTGTGCAGAAAGATGGCTGGCTGGGTATATTTTGTCTGGCGCAACTCCTCTTCATTGCCCGAAAACATAATATCGGTTATCGAATAACCGAGGAGTTCGTTTGCATGCTCCATCATGGCACGGGCAGCGGGGAAATTTTCGAAAATATCCCTGCCCATGCCGCAATACTGTGAGCCCTGTCCTGGAAATACAAATGCTTTCATGAATGCGATCGTTCTGATAAAGGGTGAAACGATATTATTGCCATTTAAGGTAGATGCCGCCCCAGGTATATCCTGCACCAAAACTGACCAGCACAAGGTTTGAGCCGGAGTGCAGTTTCTGCTGTTCGTCAAGTTCAGCAAGGCAGATCGGTATGGTTCCCGCCGTTGTGTTGCCATAGCGGGCTACGTTAGAGTAGACCTTTGTCTCATCAATACCCATTCGTTCGGCTGTGGCGTTGATGATTCTCTGATTGGCCTGGTGCGGGACAAGGAAGTCGATAGTATCAGCCGTGAGGTTGTTGCGGCTCATGATTTCAGCGGATACCTCGGCCATAGAAATGACGGCCGACTTGAAAACCTGACGACCGTCCTGATAGATGTAATGCATTCGTTTATCAACGGTTTCATGGGATGCCGGATGAAGGCTCCCGCCGCCAGTCATAAGAAGGTGATGCTTGCCGTTCTCTCCATCGGAATACATGCGCGTATCAAGAATGCCGAATCCCTCCTCCTTTGCAGGTTCAAGAATGACACCACCAGCGCCGTCTCCGAAAAGAATGGCTGTTGAGCGATCGGTATAATCAATAACCGATGACATCTTGTCTGCGCCGATAACCATGACTTTCTTATGGGCTCCGCACTCTATAAAGCGTGCAGCTGCGTTCAGTGCAAAGATAAAACCGGAGCAGGCGGCATTAAGATCGAATGCCCATGCTTTTGTGGCGCCGATGATGCTCTGTACAAGACATGCTGTGGACGGAAAGAGCATATCAGGAGTCATGGTGGCAACAATGATCAAGTCAATCTCATCGGCTCCAATCTGCCTTTTTTCAAGAAGCTGGCGAGCAACTTCTCCACACATGTATGATGTTGCTTTGTCCGGATCCTTGAGTATCCTTCGTTCACTGATACCTGTTCTCGATCGAATCCACTCATCGTTGGTTTCGAGCATGAGTTCCAGATCTTGATTGCTCAGAATAGTGTCAGGTAAATATTTGGCTGTAGTTGTAATTGCAGCTTTCATGCGTTGTTGGCCGTTATTTCATGCAGGATAAGAAAAAAAATGCCCCGCAGCTTTGTTGTAATAACTCAGTTGCAGAGTGGTGCAGAGAGAACGATATTACTTTTCGGAAAGAACATCCGCGATATGTTCGTTGACTCGTCTTTCGATCATATGTTCTGCCATATAGATCATGTTTTTAATCGCCCTGGAAGAAGATCTGCCATGGCCGACAATAGAGATGCCGTCAACTCCAAGAAAAGGAACACCGCCGAATTTTTCGACATCAAATGGTTCCAGCATCCCCTTGAACATATTGGTTGTTAGCGTTGCGGTCGATTGGTCCATCTGAGCTGAGGCAATAAATTTATCGAGTGACTGTTTGAACAGGGTTCCAAGAAACTCAGGGATGCTTTCACCGAATTTCAGGATGGTATTGCCGACAAGACCGTCGCAAACGACTATGCTTGCCCGTCCTTTCAGAATGTCATGCCCCTCAATGTTTCCAATGAAGGTTATTTTTCCTTTGCTGTCCGCCTCTTTCAGAAGCCTGAATGCCTGTTTGAGCATTTCAGACCCTTTCCCCTCTTCCTCTCCGATATTGAGCAGTCCCGTAAGCGGTTTGTCTATTCCTGCGCCATAGCGCTGATAGATAGTCAGCATTTCTGCAAACTGGACAAGGTTTTCCGGTTTGCAGTCAACATTTGCCCCTACATCGACAATATTGGTCAGCCCTTCCCCTAACCTTGGGAAATAAGCATAAATGGTCGGGCGCAGGACACCGGGAATGCGACCGAGGACAAAGAGGGAGGCAGCCATCTGTGCACCGGTATTGCCTGCGCTGACGAAGGCCTGTGCCTGTTTCGACTTGCAGAGTTGCAACCCTTTGACAAGCGATGAGTTTTGTTTCGTTTTGACCGCAGTGGCTGGAATGTCCTCCATTGTCACAACTTCAGGGGCGTGCAGAAACTTAAGATTGAGCATACCGATATCATGCGCGGCAAGCAGTGGTGCAACTTTTTCCGATTGGCCGATAAGCACGATCTCAAACCTGTTACTGCTTTCCTGCAGAGCTTGAATCGTTCCCTCTATCACACAGGCAGGAGCGTTATCTCCGCCCATGGCGTCAACAACAATGGTCAACATGATGGGGTTTTAGTCTTGTTAGGGTTATCAGCTCTTTGCTAATTTATTGACAACACATCTGCCGCGGTAGTGTCCGCAATGGCGACAGGCACGGTGCGGAAGGGTTGGTTCACCGCAGTTAGGGCAGTTGACAGTGGTCGCCGGCTTGGTACGGGCAATGAACTGGGCTCGTCTTTTATCCCGTCTGGATTTAGACATTTTGGCTTTAGGATTGGCCATAGCGGTACTCTTTATTTATAGTCGGTTAACGATACTTGTATTTCAGCTGTTTAAGAGACTCCTGCCAGGAACTTATCTCATCGGCATGAAACCCTTCATTTTTTTCATTACGTCCAAAAAGCTTGCAATCCGCATTATCAGTACAGGCTACCTTCAATGGTAGCGAGAGCAGCAGTGTTTCGCAAACATCGCCAGTAAGATCTATGGATTCGTCCTTATTGCCGAGGAAACGGTACTCTTCATCCCAGTCTTGAGCCTCTTCAACAGGTACACCTGATAAATAATGGAGCTTGAGCGATCCGGAAAGAGTCCTTGCTATCGGCGCAAGGCAAATATCACAGGCGAAATCTGCCACAGTGCATGTTTTAATCGTGACAGTGAGTTCTTTTTCACTTTTATCAACAATGACACTGATCGTTATATCCCGGGTAAAACCAGCCTCATGTAACTGCCAGCCTTCAAAATCCGAGGCATTGCAGGTAAAATCAAACTCATGGATTCCCTGCATAAGATCCGCAATCCGGATCGCTATGTGCGATTTTTCTTTATGCATATACCCTCTTTTCAGTAAAAGAACACCAATGTACAAAAATTATTATGGAAAATGAAAATGGTTGAAGCTACAACTCTTAACATAAATCAAAAAAAAGCAAAAGAGGGTTTGTATTTAAAAAAAACCGTTTTATATTATCAGCCCATCAGCAGAAATAATGCTGATAGCATATTCCGCGGTAGCTCAATGGTAGAGCATGCGACTGTTAATCGCAGGGTTGTAGGTTCGAGTCCTTCCCGCGGAGCCAGAAAAAGGAACTCACTGATAAGGTGAGCTTCCTTTTTTTTGTTTTATACAGATCCTACCCTTGTTATTTCTTCTTTTTTTTTGCTGTACAGCAGAATCTCTATGTTCAAGGTATTCCTTTTGTGATCTTACCGGTCAAGGTATAACTAAGGGATAATGGGTTTTGTCGCAGATAAATATTCAAGCTTGTCTTGCAAGCGTTCGCATTTTTTGTATTTTTACTACAGCATTATTTATCAGATATGCTGAATTATTTTTTTATGACCATGCGTGCAACGAACCTTAACAACCTTCTGCTTACCCAGGGCCTGCTGCTTCGGAGTGTGATGGCTCTAAGGGGAGGTGCTTTTTAGTTCGTTGTTGTCGATAGAAAGAACGTTGTTAAAGCCGCCAGCCTCTTAGGGTTGGTGGCTTTTTTCATGTAATAGGAACAAAAGGAGAGTGACGTACCATGAAAAAAATGAATTATCAAAAATATACAGCATACCCTGCGGTTGCTATTCCCGCAAGAAGCTGGCCGGACAACACTATCACGAAAGCGCCGATATGGTGCAGTGTGGATCTTCGTGACGGAAATCAGGCGCTTCCAGTTCCAATGAGTGTGGAGGAAAAGGTTTCCATGTTTCAGCTTCTGGTTTCGGTGGGGTTCAAGGAGATCGAGGTTGGTTTTCCATCAGCATCCGCCACAGAGTATGCGTTTGTCCGGCGGTTGATCAAGGATAATCTGATACCGGATGATGTCACCATCCAGGTGCTCACTCAGGCGCGCGAACACCTAATACGAAAAACATTTGATGCCATCAGCGGAGCGAAGCATGCCATTGTTCACCTCTACAATTCGACGTCACGGTTACAGCGCGATGTCGTGTTTCGTAAAGACAAGGAGGAGATCAAGGCTATTGCGGTCGAGGGTACAGCGCTTGTTCGCCGATTGAAGGAGACGAGTGGCAATGCTGGTATTCGTTTCGAGTACAGCCCTGAAAGTTTTACCGGTACAGAGCTTGATTATGCGCTTGATGTCTGTCACGCTGTCATGGATACCTGGGGAGCATCTGTAAATGAAAAAATTATTCTCAATCTGCCCTCAACGGTTGAAATGTCGCGGCCAAATATTTATGCCGATCGGATTGAATGGTTCTCCAGAAACATCAAGAATCGGGATGCTGTTCTGATCAGCGTTCATGCCCATAATGACCGAGGTACGGCAGTAGCTACTGCTGAATTAGCCTTGTTGGCTGGGGCTGACCGTATTGAGGGGGCATTGTTTGGGAATGGTGAGCGGTGCGGTAACATGGATATTGTGATCATGGCCTTGAACCTGTTCAGTCAGGGTGTCGATCCGGAACTTGACTTTTCAGATCTGCCACGGGTGCGCGAGGTTTATCGCCGGTGCACCCGCATGGATATTCATCCTCGCCATCCTTATGCGGGCGATCTTGTCTATACAGCTTTTTCAGGTTCTCACCAGGACGCTATCAGTAAAGGGATGAAAGCCCAGCCTCTTTCCCCTGATGGCTTGTGGGCTGTTCCATATCTGCCGATTGATCCGCAGGATGTCGGTTGTACCTATGAGGCGATTGTGCGTATCAACAGTCAGTCCGGCAAGGGCGGAATGGCCTACGTGCTTGAAAAGGATTTTGGTCTTCAGATTCCAAAATGGATGCAGCCCGATTTTGCTGAAGCTGTTCAGGCAGTTGCCGATACTACGGGCGAAGAGCTTTCCTCGGAGCAGATTCATGAACTGTTTCATTCTGAGTATGTGAAACTCAAGGAACCGGTTACCCTCAAAAAGTGCCATTTCAGCTGGGATGATGAGGATCCGCTTCGTTGTGATGAAGAAACGACGTCGATCAGTTGCATCGTGCAGATGAAGGAGAGAGAGTTTAGCTTTGAGGCAAGAGGAAACGGTCCGCTGGATGCATTTGTCAAAGGTTTTATCAAGGAGAGTGATCTTGAATTCAGTGTTGACGAGTATGTCGAACATGCTATCGGACACAGCGCACGAGCCCTTGCCATAGCGTATATAAAGATCGGTTGCGCTGATGGACGGGTTTCTTATGGTGCAGGAATTGATTCAAATATCAGTCTTGCTTCAATCAAAGCCACGGTCAGTGCATTGAACCGGCTTCCTTGATTGTATTTTTCCAGCGGTAACTGATTATTTCGATCTGTTGCCGCTGGTCAGTGCTTTATTGAAGGCACAATGACAACAGGGCAGGTTGCGCGACGGATTACCCCCTCTGAGACACTCCCGATGATAAGATGAAAGAGTGCACCGTGTCCCTGGGTTCCCAGCATGATCATATCGACACCATTTTTGTTACTTTCGTCGATAATAGCGGTAATCTCATCATTTTGTGCAACAATGACAGCTGTATCAATGTCGCTCTCCTGCAGCAGCTGGGCAATCTTAAGAAGTTTTTCGGTCTCTTTTTTAAACACTTTTTCTGGCGGAACCACTGCTTCCACGTCAGGAGGAACGTCAATAATCGGTGAAGGTGGCGGTACTACATGAAGCAAAAAAACTTTCGCCCGAAGGGCTTTTGCAAGTTTTTCCGCTTCAGCAATAATCCTTTCAGCACGTTCCGAAAAATCAAGTGCAACGAGAAGCTTCATAGCATGATTCTCTTGGTGCAATGGGGCTGTGGTCTAAAAAAACCGCTTTATGTTCAGCAAAAGAGTGTCAGGCTTTTGCTCCGCATTTGCATTGTTCCTGATATATCAGGAAAAGAGCAAAAACAACACCAGGCAACCAGCCGAGCAGGGTAAGAAGTCCGGTGAGCATGATGGTTCCCGCTTCCTTGTTCATGACTGCGGAAGGTGGAAGAATAACAGCAAAAATCAATCTGCGAATATCCATAACAAACTCCTTTTTTATGAAATAACTAAAATTTAATACTTAAACTGACAACAAGCAACGCAAAAACATAATCCCGAATTTCTTAATTATTTGATTCTTGTATTGCTTGTATTTTTATGTGATTTTCGTAAATTAAACTCCCTTCAGAAAAATCGTGAGTAAATAATGCTCTTGATTTGTTCAACATAAATTGAAATAACTTGCCAAAGAAAGTTCATCCTGAAGTGGTTTTGGATGATGGAGATGAGTTCATTGAAGAACCAAATTTTAATAACTTCAATACCTCGCCAGAGCCGCCAAGCCCTTACGCCGACCTTGAAAAAAAGTATCGCAAAAACCGGTTTAACAAAAGCAGAAGCAAAAACGCTTCCGATTTTTTCAGTGTGAGTGGAACTGGGACTCGGTCAGCTTCGAAAAGCGCTGACGGCAATAAGCTGCAGCAGAAAAGAAAACCGAAAAAAAAGACATCCTCTAAGGTATATCGTCCCACTTCCGGCAAACGTAGCGCATAAGCAGATCTGCTGAGAAAACGTCAGAAAATCTTTGGCCTCAACCTTTCCTGAGATGGGGTTTTTCGATACTATTTCATTTTTTGAACCCTTCGAAGAAGATTCATGGCATTCATGGATTTTGAAATACAGGCACATCGAGGTGCAAGATTGTTCTTCCCTGAAAATACCCTTCAGGCGTTTTTCAAGGCAGCCGATCTTGGAGTCAGGGTAGTCGAGCTTGATCTTGTTGTTTCGAAAGATAACAAGATCGTGGTATCACACGATCCTTGGCTTTCCGGCCCATGCACTGAAGGTCGCCTGCGATCCCTTATTTTTGATATGGCATATAGCGATATTGCTTCATGCAAACCTCTTCTTTCTACCATCTTTACAAAAGTTGATGCCTATATGGTATCGGAAGGGATGAACGGGCAGATGGTCTATAATCTTGAAATAAAGTCATGGCCTGATAAAGATAGAATTTTTCATCCAGCGCCAGACCTGTATGCCGACCTTGTTCTTCAACTGATTGCGGATGCGGGTGTAATGGATCGTGTCAGGATACAGTCGTTCGATTATCGGGTGATTCGGGAGGCTTGGAAGCTTAACTCTCAGCTCAGTTATGGATTGTTGATCGAAGAAGCCAAAAACATGGAACCGTTTCTGCATGCACTTGGCTTTGTTCCTCAGTATGTCAATCCCCATTTTTCTCTTGTTGATCGTGAGATGACTGATTATCTCCACGCAAAGCAGATCAGGATGATTCCCTGGACGGTGAACAGAACTGAAGATATGAAGGCTATGAAGCAATTAGGTGCCGAAGGTATTATCACCGATGATCCAGAGCAAGCTCTCTCCCTTTTCGGATTGCAGGAAGAGGTTTCAGATTAAATCAGGAAACGGCCTTGGCTTCCAATGTTTGCAGAAGAGTGCTGACCTTCGAAATAATGGAGTCAGGCGTTCTGCCTTCTTTTTTTTCGGTCGGACTGTAAAGAATTCTGTCCAGAGAGTCAAGAACTGCAGGGAGAGCCGATTGAGCCTCATCGGAGAGTCCGATGTTCTGGAGAGCATTTTTCAGCTCCATTCTGGTCAGGCCTCCGGGACTTTTTATTCCTGCTTTTTCCAGAGAGACAAACAGTTGCTGTTTAAGGTTTGCTGCAGAGGTGTCGCTATCAGCCGGAACCTTAATAGTGCTCGTCTCTCTTTTTTTTGCCAGGAGGATTGCTGCTCGTATCACCAGAAAGAGAACGGCGATAGTGACTACGATGAGCAGCAGAGAGATGGTTGTGTTTTTTTCAGGAACTGTGCTGAGAGGCGATACTCTGGCTGTTGTCGTTGTTTTTTGTGCAGCTGGAGCTACTGTTATGGAGAGCGGTTTTGATAAAAGGGTAGTGAATTGTCTGTTATCGGGATTGAAGGCGACCATGCGCAGTTCAGGAATCTGATAGTTACCTCCTGATTGCGGCCAGGCAGTAATTTTTGCTGTTATGGATCCTGTCGTGGGCACAGAGTTTGTTGTTATCGCGGTAGTGACTTCGGGAGGATTCTGGCGGAAGTTGTCGGGAAGGTGAAGATCCGGAAGTTTCAGGGTAAGCAGACTTCCTGTTCCCGAGAGTACAAGCGTCAGAGATAAAGGTTCGCCGGTCTTGAGATTCTGTTTGTCAGCCGAGAGTTCCAGCTGAAAGGTGCCGACAGCGCCTGAAAATCCTTCAGGAACCGGTTCTGGGAGGGCACGGGCGGAAAAAACTTCGTCATGGGCTGTAATCCTAACCCGGGTATCAGTTGTCGCCTGTTCGCCATGAGCTCCCTGTTGCTGTGGCAGGTTACATAAAATGCTGTATCCTGAAACAGTGATTTTTCCATTTTGGAGAGGTACCAGCCGGAATTGCTTGACAACTGCGCATCGAAACGGTTCACCTTGAATCGAAGTCTGTTTGCTTTGAATGTAACGCTCAGGAGCGGTTTCTTTTGCCCAGACACCCTTGAGCATCGGAGCAGTTTCATTGGATATTTTCGGTGCGACCTCTTTGAAGTAGAGTGTATAAGTGAGGAGTATTTCCTGACCTACATAAGGCTGACTGTTGTTTATCGATGAGGCAAGAAAGATGTTATCTCCTCGATTTACTTGTGCTCTGACCATTGCCGGAGCACTGGTAAATACTATCGCGAGCATGAACAGGGCTCGGTACAGGGTATGAACGACACCTCTCGTCATAGTGCTTATTTCATCAGTTCCACGGATCGTGCCGTTGCGGCGGCTACGGTTTCAACCAGAATCTGCCGTATATTATGGTCATCAAGAACCTTCAGGCCTGCTTCTGTGGTTCCTCCCGGTGTTGTGACTTCCCGTTTAAGTGTTTCGGGGCTTTTTTCTCCCGTCAGTACCATTTTTGCTGCACCAAGCATCGTTTGTGCGCATAAAAGGAGGGCTTCTTCTTTTGTCAAACCGCACTGAACTCCACCTTCAGCAAGGGAGTCAAGAATCTGGAACATATAGGCTGGACCGCTGCCGGAAAGTGCCGTTGCCGCGTCCATCTGCGATTCATTGAGAATCGCTACGCGACCGATCGAGCTGAACAGGTCACAGGCAAGGGCTACATCATCGTCTGACGCCATTTTTCCTTTGCTGACAGCGGTCATTCCTTCGCCAACAAATGCAGGAGTGTTGGGCATTACCCGTATAACTCTCAGGGTCTCTATTGCATTATGTAAAATAAACTCAGATGAAATTCCCGCTGCAACGCTGATTATCAGGTGATCAGCAGTGAGAAAGGGTTTCAGCTGTTCAAGCACCTCGACGATCTGGTAGGGTTTTACGGCAAGGATGATGACCTGTGCCTTCAGGGCAATCTCTTCAATTGAAAGACAGGGTTGAACGGGGTATTCGGCAGCTATGGAAGCGAGAGCGGCCGGCTCGTTGTCAAATCCTGAAATGATACTGTTTTTTTTCTCACTGAGTCCTGCAATAAGTGCTCGGGCAATTCTTCCTGTTCCTATAAAACCGATATGAAGATAAGTCATTGAATGCCGTATTGATTAAAATGAAGAGGTTGTATAGATATGTACGCTTTTTCCGCTGATTTCCCATCCATAGGACAAGTTTTCGTTCTCTATTTATAGCGTACTTTGTAGTAAAGAATGATGATAAGCAGTACCAGGGTGATGCTGTTGGCTGCAACGATAGGAAGATCGTTTTTTACAATACCGTAAAAAAGCCAGAGCACAATTCCGAGATTCATGGCAAAAGCCCAAAGCAGACTGATGTCGCGGGTTTGCCTCGTTCTGAACATTCTTACTGCCTGGGGCAGAAACGCCAGGGTAGTAAGAATTCCTGCAGCATAGCCAAGATATTCTGTTTGATGCATCATGATCGGATAGCAGGTGATTAACGGCAGAAAACCAGAAAGGCGGGAGATTGTCCCGCCTTTGAGCTTTACATGCTGAAGAACTTACTTGCTCTGCTGAACCATATAGGCTACAGCGTCGCCAACCTGTGCATCAGTGAGATTCGGATGACCACCTTTTGCCATCATCATCCCTACTTTACCTTTGAATCCTACAATTGAATTTTTGTTCAAGACAGCAATACCCTGTTTGATACGCGGAGCCCATGCAGGCTTGTCACCTAATTTCGGCGCACCCATAACGCCATCTTTGTGGCAGGCTGCGCAGTTGGTATCATAAATAGCTTTACCAGCTTTAGCATCAACGGCAGCCTTGGCATCGGCAGAAGTCATTGAACAGACAAAGAGTGCACAAAGTGCAGCGGACAGAAAACGAGACATGAAAAATCCTCCCTGATAATGGTTGTGGGTTTGTGAGAACGTGTGTTGTGTGTCGGTAAATGTCAAAGTTCTGTTCCAGTTATTTCGACTTGTCGACCATGAAGGCAACAGCGTTGTTTATCGCTTCGTCTGTCAGAGAGGCGTTTCCTCCTTTTGGCGGCATGGCGCCTACCTTACCCTGGAAACCTGCAATTGATTTTTTAGCCATTGTCTCTACCCCTTGAGGGATACGTGCACTCCATGCAGCCTTGTCACCTGGTTTAGGGGCTCCCATCATGCTTGCCTCGTGACAGGCAGCACAGTTTGTGTCATATACTGCTTTTCCTGCAGCGAGTTTAGGGTCTGCCGGAGCTTTTTCAGCCACTGGTGCAGCTGCAGGCGCTGCAGCTTCTTTTTTTTCTTCAGGGAATTTAAGAGTGGCAGGAGGTTTTTCAAGACCGCATGCCCCGAGAAAAACAAGGCCCAAGGTCAAACAAGGCAAGAAAGGTTTCATGTTCATATGCTTAATACTGGTTTAATTGTTGAGCCGGGTGTGGTATGGAAATTTATAACCAACAGTTTAAAAATTATTCAGCGTATGGCAAAATGGTTTTTTCCATGGGCTTCTTTTTTCAGCTGTTGCTTCAAGTCTTGACGGGAGAGAGAATAGAGGTGGGTGTAAAAAAGATTAAACAGCAGAACGGCAGCTTTGGCTCTGGGAGCATCCAAACCTCTTCCTATTGAGTTTTTTATGGAGAATATCTCTCTCGTAAGAACTGAGTAACTTTCGATAAAGGCATCGAGCGGAATATTTTTAGGAGTGTAGAGCATTTCCTGACCGAAGGTGTAACGGTATGCTGTAATGTCGAGGGGATCAAAAAGCAGCCGTCCCTCTTCCCTGAGTCGCTCGAAAACCCTTGTTCCGGGAATAGGTCGAAGGATGTTGATTCCGGGAACATCAAGTCGAGTATCGCTTATGAAGTCAAGGATTGCAGCGGGAGTTTCGAGCGTATCACCGTCAAGTCCATAGATAAAACTTCCGTAAAGGCTTATACCAGCACTTCGGATGGTTTTAATGGCAAGAGAGAGCTCACTGGCTTTGTTCTGGTTCTTTTTGTGAGCATTTCGACTGATGGTTTCAATACTTTCTATCCCGACAAGCAAGGCCTGGCATCCAGAACGGGCAAAAGTTTCAAGCAGTTCATGCTGTTGGCCGAGGGTTGTGGTGGCCTGGCCGAACCATCGAATGTTCAGGGGAGTGAGTTGCCGGAACAGTGCAAGGGCGTAGATCGGATCAGCGTTGATAGAGTCGTCGACAAAAAAGAATATTCTGCGATCATCCTTTTGGAAGCGGGTGACTTCATTGACAATGTCGGAGATTGCCCGTCTGCGCAGGGTATGACCGTTGAGCACATGCACATTACAGAAGTCGCAGCTATGCTGACAACCTCTTCCTGTCTGAATAAGATTGGTGGTAAAGTAGCGGTTTTTGATCAGCGAAGTTTTCATAACTGGTCTTGGACGTTCCAGATCAGGAAAACACTCCGCTTGATAGAACGGCTTGAGAGACTCTGTTGTAAGGTCGATAAGGAGCTCTTTCCAAAGGTCGTCAGCCTCTCCAAGGACCAGTACATCAGCATGAGGTCTGCACGATTCGGCAAACAGCGTTACATGTGCCCCTCCGAGGACTACAGAGATTCCGCGTGAACGGAGTGAATCGGCGAGTGCAAAGGCTTTTTTTGCCATACCGGTCTGCACGCTGATACCCACCAGATCCCAGGATTCACTCAAGGGAAATTCTTCGAACCGCATGTCGCAGATCGATTGCTCAACACCCTCTACCTCGATAGAACTGAGGATCATGAGTGAGAGAGGAGGAATAGCGAACTGGCTTTGCTTGATGATGGTTCTCAGCGAACGGTTGAACCAGGAGAATATGTTGTTCTGATCCCTTTCGCTGTACAGTGAGCGTGCCCCGTCCACACCGCTTTCAGAAGGCAGAAAAACCAGCAGGACCTTTTTTATTGCTTGCATTCTTTACCAGTCTCTGTTATTACTGCCGCTTTTTGCCGCTGTTGATCTGTTCCGGGGAAGTTGTTTCATCAGTGAGGATTCATCCTGTTGTACATGTTCAAGCAAACGTTTTGCTAAAGCTTGACTGATGCCGGAGTTCGGCTGGGGGTTGTTTTTTTTTTCGGAGCTTGATGAAGAGGCGCGTTGAGGTGTCTCAAGCTCATAGAGGTAACGTCTGACAATTTCGTAATTGATTTTTGCATCGCCGTCATTAGGGGTGTTCAACAGCACTGATTTGAAGCGCTCGAGAGAGTATCGGAACAGCGCTGTTTTACTGGATTTCACCGTCATTCCAATGGCACTCATGGCCAGTGAGTTGCCTTCGTTGAAAAGGGATTTCAATGTTATCTCATGAAGTTCATTTGCCTTTTTGGGTTTGTGTGCAAACATAGCCGTAGCATCAGCATATTTGCCTTGCATGTAAAGGGTACAGGCAAGATTGAAGGTCGCTGCTGTCGTTTTTTCCCCTTCAGGAAGGCTGCTCAAAAGTTGTCGTAACGTACTTTCTGCGAGGCTGTATTCGTGCTTTTCATAAAGGGTATTGGCTCGCAGTTGCAGACGGTAATCTCGCAGCATCTCCTGCATGGAAGCTACTAAGGTGATAATAAGCAGAAGTGCAGGTAGTTTGATCATAACACAAGTACTTTTTTGAAAGATAGGAACATGAACTCAAAGTCAGAAGGAGAAAAAATGCTGTACACAAGAGAGTTCGTGGTGCATAAAAAAACCGCCCCGAAGGGCGGTAGGTTCAATATGCAGGCGTTTTCCCGATTCAGTTGCCGAGAAATGCTTTCTGTACGGCGCTGACGCCAACTCCAATTTCAAAATCAAAGTTGATCTCTTTCAAAGCCCGTTCCAGCCCTCCGATTACCGTCAGCATGTCAAGTTCATCGTAAAAACCGAGATGAGCAATACGGAAAATCTTGTCTTTATACTCATCCTGACCCGCGGCGACGGTGATGCCGTTGTTGATTTTCAATGCTTTATTGAATGCTGACCATTTGACACCTTCGGGAAGCCAGACCGGAGTAACCGCAAATGAAGGGGAGTTGCTGAACAGCTTCATACCAAGAGCGTTACACCCTTGGCGGCAGGCACTTGCCAGGCTTTCATGTCGTTTCCAGATATTTTCAATACCTTCCTCCTTTATCATTTGCAGGGCTTCATCAAGGCCGATAACCAGTGAAACAGCTGGTGTGAAGGGTGTATCATCACCGGCATGGGCTTTCAGAGCTTTTTTAAGACTCAGGTAGTACTGAGTTTTGCCGCTCTGGCCATTAATGACATCCTGAGCTCTTTCTGAAATGGCAACCAGAGCAAGTCCCGGAGGCATCATCAATCCTTTCTGAGAACCGGTAATACAGATATCGACACCCCAGTCATCGAAATGGAACTCGTGAGCTCCAACAGCAGTAATACCGTCAACAAGCACAAGAGCCTCGGAGTGTTCACGAATCAGGGCACTGAGTGTCTGTATATCGGCAGCAGTGCCGGTTGATGTTTCCGAATGGGTCAGGCAGACTCCCTTGGCGTCCGGATGCTCTTTGAGCAGTTCTATCAACCGCTCGGGTTGAATCGCACTTCCCCATGCTACTTTTTCCTCGATGCAGTTACCGGTAAAGAGTCTTGCAAGTTCTCCCCAACGTTCACCGAACTTGCCGGCGTTGATGGTTATGATCTTGTCGCCCTGTTTGAAAATGCTTGAAATTGATGCTTCCATACCGCCGGTTCCCGAACAACTGAGGACAACAACCGGTTGTGTGGTTCTGAAGAGATACTTAAGATCCTCATGAACCCGTGTCAAAATTTCCATGAACTCGGGGTTCCTGTGGTGGATAATCGGAGCTGCCATGCGAAGCATGACATTTTCGGGCACAGGTGTTGGTCCTGGGGTGAATAATCTTTTTTTCATCTCTTCAGAAAGTGGTTTGAATAGATTAAAGAGATACTATGAAATTAGTTTTTCGCCTGATCCATAAGCGCGGTGAACTGTTCAAACAAATAGTGCGAGTCGTGCGGTCCCGGCGCGGCTTCCGGGTGGTACTGTACTGAAAAACAAGGCAGCTCCTTGTGTTTGATACCTTCAACGGTATTATCGTAGAGGTTAAGATGAGTCATTTCAAGACAGTCTGGCAGTGTCTCCATAGTAACCGCAAAGCCGTGGTTCTGGGATGTTATTTCAATCTGCTTGCTTGTAAGGTTTTTTACCGGATGGTTGCTTCCGTGGTGGCCGAATTTCAGTTTGTAGGTTTCAGCACCGAAAGCCAGTGAGAGCAACTGGTGCCCAAGGCAGATACCGAAAATCGGGAGTTGTCTGTCCGTACGGTTATACTCTACAAGTTTTCTGATGGTCTCGATTGCATAACCTACAGCTGAAGGGTCGCCCGGCCCATTTGACAGAAATACACCGTCAGGATTGAGCTTAATGACCTCTTCTGCGGTTGTGTCTGCCTTCAGCACGGTAACCTGACAACCTGATTCCTGCAGCATCCTCAAAATATTGGTTTTGATGCCGTAATCAAACGCTGCGACATGGAAACGGGCATCGGCTTTCTCAAGGGTATAGTTTTCACTGACGGTAACGGTTTTAACCAGATCACTGCCACTCATCTCAGGTATCTGAAGAGCTTTCGTTTCCAGGCTTTCATCGTTTGCGTCAAGTGCGGAAATGATGCCTCTCATGGCACCTTTTTCGCGGATCTCTCGAACAAGTTTGCGGGTATCAATTCCGGCCAGTCCCATGACTCCGGCCTCGTTTAGGCAAGCGTCAAGCGTCTGGTTAGCTTCGTAGTTGCTGTAGATTCGCGATACTTCACGGACTATAAATGCCGAAGCCCATATCTTTTTTGATTCATTATCGGCAGGATTGATACCGTAGTTTCCTATCAGCGGATAGGTCATCAACACCATCTGACCGGCATACGACGGGTCGGTAAGAATTTCCTGATAACCGGTGAGCGAAGTATTGAAAACAACTTCACCGGTTGCTTCCCCAATATGGCCGAACGCTGTCCCATTATAGACGGATCCGTTTTCTAATACCAATTTTGCTGATCTTGGCTGCATTATACTGGTCACTCCTTGGTCGTGAGTTTATCGCCCGATTCCTGTTTATCGATATTTGCAATAGCGGTGCGGTCGAATTTGATTTTTGTGGTATCAGAGACCTGAACAAGAACAGTCTTTTTGTCTGGATCGATTCCAGCAACAGTGCCGTGTACACCACCTATGGTGATGACCTTGTCACCTCTTTTTAAGCTGTCGAGAACTTTCTCTCTATCTTTTTGTTTTTTCTGCTGCGGGCGGATCATAAAGAAGTAAAAGACAACGAAGATAAGGACAAGCGGTACAAGCTGAATGAATTGGTTCGGTGTCTGGCCTCCTGCAGAAGGTGAGAAAAGGAACAGAGAGAGTATATGGTTATGCATGGTAGCCTGGTGATATTTATAAAAAAAATCGAAAAGCTTTTTTTGATGATCAACAATGTAATGTATTTATAGAACTATTTCAATCATGCCTTCCTTGCACCTGCAGCAAAGCTTGCGTAAGGTGCTATGTTATATAAACGTTCAGCTTTCATGCCTCGCGACAGTTTTACCCCTGCAAGCGTGGCGATCATGGCGGCATTGTCGGTAGAGTAAACGGTGCCTGGGATATGCAGGGTGACACCATTGTTGTCGCATTCCTCTTTCATAGCTTTTCTAAGTGCTGAGTTGGCACTGACTCCCCCCGCTATTGAAACGCTTTTAATACCACGGCTTCTGGCGGCCAACATGGTTTTTTCAACCAGCACGCTGACGATGGCCCATTGGATTGATGCGGCAATATCGGAAAGATGGAGTTCTATGAACTCTGGTGTTTGCTTTTGCAGCCAGGTGAGCACTGAGGTTTTCAGGCCGGAAAAGCTGAAATCAAAATTGTCTATGTAGCTTTTGCTTGTCTGGGATTGTGAGGTAAGCGCACGGGGAAACTTGTGGAAAGCAGGATCTCCTTTTTCTGCAAGCTTATCGATGACCGGGCCTGCCGGATAGGGAAGACCAAGCATCTTTCCTGTTTTGTCAAAAGCCTCTCCCGCGGCATCATCAAGTGTCCGGCCAATGACTTCGTAGGAAAGATCCTGATCCACTACACTCAGCAGGGTATGTCCTCCGGAAACCGTCAGAGAGACAAATGATCCCTCAGGGGCGTGATGAGAGTCACCCTCATTGATAAAGGGTGAAAATATATGCGCCTCAATATGATTGACCGGTACAAAAGGTATTTCAAGCGCATACGCCATGCCTTGGGCGAAACAAAGACCCACCATGACGGCACCGATAAGACCGGGCCCTGCAGTAGCCGCTATGACATCAAGTTCAATTTTTGTTATATTGGCTTCAGTTACGGCAGAATCCGTAATGGAGACAATAAGTCGTTCGTGTTCTCTTGAAGCCAGTTCCGGTACAACACCACCAAAGGCGGAATGACAACGCTGTGAACTGACGATATTCGATCGCACCCTGCCGTCGTGCAGTACAGCTGCCGATGTTTCGTCACAGCTGGTTTCTATGCCTAAAATATTCATGGTCTAATTTATTGTAAAGAAGCTATGGGCAAAGCTAACAAACCGGTCAATAATAGCAAACCGAAGGTCAAGGTAAGCGTATTTCATGTTCTTGTGATACTGCTTGGCGCCGACTTGATTCTTCTTCTTGCCCCCGATTTTGGTATTCTTAACAGTATTCTTGTTTTCCCCGATCTCTATGCATGGTCGGCGGTGATAGGTGGTCTTATCATGCTCGTTTATGGCTTTAATGGTCTGTACAAAAAGCTGTAAAGATTGTGCTGCAAGAGGATACAAGGAAAGGCGTTACTTAACAAGCATTATATCAGGAGGCGCAATGCAGCATGCAGTCGAACTTGAAGAACTTGGAATGCGGATAACGGAGGCATCTCATTTTCTTGAAAAGGCGGAGGAACAGCTGTCGCGTCGGGTTATTGGCCAGCATGACGTGATCAGGAGGATCTTTATTGCTATGCTGGTAAACGGTCATGTATTGCTTGAGGGTGTTCCGGGACTTGCCAAAACACTGATCATCAGGACATTTGCTGCAGCGATGAACCTGAAATTTCAACGGATACAGTTTACTCCCGATATGCTTCCTGCAGATCTTATCGGTACGATGATTTATAATCCAAAAGACCTGGAGTTCTACCCCCGTAAAGGGCCGGTTTTTGCCAATGTTATCCTTGCGGATGAAATCAACCGTTCGCCTGCCAAGGTGCAGTCCGCATTGCTTGAAGCTATGCAGGAACGTCAGGTAACAATCGGTACACAGACTTTTCCCCTGCAGGAGCCCTTTCTTGTGCTGGCAACCCAGAATCCTATTGAGCATGAAGGAACCTATGTTTTGCCGGAAGCCCAGGTCGACCGGTTTATGATGAAGGTTCTGGTTGATTATCCATCGTACGACGAAGAGCTTGAGATCATGCTGCAGTCTGCCACTAATGCCAAGCCGGCACCAATTGTTCCGGTTGTGCAGTCTGACGATATTGCCAGGGCAAGAGCTTTGATTGATCTCATTTATGTAGATCCGAGAGTGCAGCGTTACATCGTTGATCTCGTTGTTGCCAGCAGAAAACCTGCACAGTACGGTATTCCCTCTCTTGAAGCAATGATTGAGTATGGAGCCTCTCCAAGGGCTTCAATTTTTCTTCTCCTTGCATCCAAGGCTCATGCCTTTCTGCAGCACCGGGCATACATAACACCTGAGGATGTAAAGGCAATCGCCTACGATACGCTTCGGCACCGTATCAGACCGGGATATGAAGCAGAAGCTGACAATATTAAGCCTGATGATATAATCCGCCAGATTCTTCAGCACGTGCAGGTTCCCTGACAACCTTATTTTGGTGCGGTGTCGGAAACCTCTGCATAAGCTGTTAAAGGCAGAACAATGAGTGGAGTTGGTAATGGAAAGGAATGAAGATCATCTGAAAGAGCTTCAGAAAATCATAAGGCGGGTTGAAATTCGATCGAAGCGAATGGCCAGTGAGCAGTTCAGTGGCGAATACCACTCTTCGTTCAAAGGAAAAGGGATCGAGTTCAGCAATGTCAGGGAGTATCAGTACGGCGATGATGTCCGTGCGATTGACTGGAATACTTCTGCCCGCAAGTATGAATTGTATGTCAAGCTTTTTACCGAAGAGCGTGAAAGAACTCTGCTGCTTGTCGTTGATGGATCGGCTTCGATGCTTTTCGGCAGCCGGCAGCGCCGCAAAAAGGAGCTTGCACTTGAAGTAAGCGCAGTACTCGCCTTCAGTGCCATCCAGAACAATGACAAGGTGGGGCTGCTTGTATTTACTGATCAGGTTGAAACCTTTATTGCGCCCCGAAAAGGGAGGGATCATGTGCTGGTCATTCTTGAAGAGCTTTTCCGCTTTAAGCCGCAAAGCCGAAAAACCGATATCAATCCGGCTCTCTCCTTTATCCGCTATACTCTCAGAAGGCAATCCATTATTTTTCTCATAACTGATCTGGTGGCCAGTGATTATGAAAAAGGTATGAAGCAGCTTAATTCCCGTCACGATTTTATTCTTGTGCACATCAGTGATCCGCTCGATAAAGCACTTCCCCTGAGTGCCCTGCTTGATCTTGAGGAACCCGAAACGGGATTACGGATAACAGTGGATGCAGGCAGCCGCCATGAAGTTGCCCGTTATCGGCAGGAACAGACCAGGCAGCATGAAGAACTTCGGCAGCGACTCCGGCGCATGCGCATTGATACCGTTTTTCTCGATACCGACCGATCCTTTATCGGTGATCTGAACTCCTTTTTCCGGTATCGTGAACGCAAGGTTTGACAGAGTTGCATCCGGATTGCTCAAGCGGCTTCTTTTTTTGCTGTTTACGGCGTTTCCGATGGTGACAGTGTCCGCATATCCTGATGCGGCCGAGGGTGCTGTTTCTGCTATAACCGTGGCGGTTACTCCAGACACTGTTCTTGTCGGCGACCGTATCCATTGCACCATTGCTGTGCGCCACTCGGCAGACGTTGTTGTCGCACTTGAAGGCATTGACAGCCTCTCCGTGCAGCCGTTTGAACTGATCAATCGCAAACAAGTTTCTGCCCTTGTATTTCCGGGTACTCGTCAAGAGCGTTTTGATTTTGAGCTGGCAGTCTTCGGCAGAGGCCGGCAGTCTATTCCCCCCTTTACCGTGGTGCTGCGCAACAGCGAAGGCAAGGTCATAAACAGGGAGGCCTGCAAGCCGTCGAGAGCTGTCTTTGTAAGAGCGCTTACCGATTCTACAATGAGGGAACTCAGGCCGATCAAACCACCCTTGAAACCAATGATTCCCCTTCTGTTACTCTTACCCGTTGTTCTTGGGGTGTTTGGTATTGCAGGATTTGTGCTGCTTCTCCTTTTTCTTTTGAAACGCTCCGTACGCACAAGCGCTGAAAAGGTAGATCCCGGTCAGGTTGCTCAGCGAAAGCTTCGCAAGCTCGGTTCCAGGCTTTCAGCCGGAATGCCGCCGCCAGAATGTTACGAAGAACTTAGCAACATTATGCGCACCTTTCTTGAAAAGCATTACCGTATCAGGGCACTTGAGGCGGTGACGCAGGAGATTGAGCGTGATCTGAAAAAGCTTGGTGTTGCAGGCTTTGAAAGTATTATGAATCTTCTTGCTCAAGCCGATCTTGTGAAATTTGCCGATAGTCGTCCGGATGCTGAAGAGTCCCGCCAGTCACTGCGCAAAGCCGAAGAGCTCATCCGTTCGGCACGCATTCCACACTCCCCGGAAGAATAAAATTATCAATACATTTCCCGTTTTTATGCTCAACAATTTTCCGGTATGCAGGAACAATTTTATCACGAAGCTGATTATCGGGATGTTATTTTTGCAGTTACTCTCCTGCAGTTCTTTGAAGAACCCTGTCACGCACTATCCATACTCGACAGTCCCGGGCGACTCTCTCCATACAAGAATCTATTCCCTCAAGAATGGACTGACGGTTTACATGAGTCCGTATAAAGACAAGCCGAGAATCTATACTTCAATTGCTGTTCGCGCTGGCAGCAAAAATGATCCGGCAGAGACAACCGGACTTGCGCACTATCTGGAGCACATGCTTTTCAAGGGTACCGATGCCTTAGGATCTCTTGACTATGAAAAGGAACGCGTCGAACTCGATAAGATTACAGCACTCTATGAGAACTACCGGTTGACCTCTGACATCCGCAAAAGAGCTGCTATCTACAAGAATATTGATAGCATTTCCAATAGTGCTGCACGCTTTACTGTGCCAAATGAGTATGACAAGCTTCTGAACTCGATCGGAGCCCAGGGAACGAATGCATACACATGGACGGAGCAGACTGTCTTTTTAAATGATATTCCGTCCAACAAACTCAATCAATGGCTGACCATTGAGGCGGAACGTTTCCGCAATCCGGTCATGAGGCTTTTTCATACCGAGCTCGAAACTGTCTATGAAGAGAAAAACAGAAACATGGACAGTGACCAGAATAAAATATGGGAAAACCTCTTTGCCGGACTTTTCAAAAAACACACCTATGGCACCCAGACAACGATCGGTAAGGCGGAGCATCTGAAAAACCCATCTATAAAAAATGTTATAGACTACTACCACACCTGGTATGTCCCGAACAACATGGCACTCTGCCTTGCCGGTGACTTCAATCCGGATGTCACGATACAACTGATCGATGAAAAATTTTCACGTCTCAAGCCAAATATCATTCCTGTGTTCACTCCTGCAGAGGAAGATCCTATCACAACGCCATCGATTATCCATATTACAGGTCCTGAAGCGGAAGAACTTGTTATCGGATATCGCTTTAACGGCATCAACAGCCCGGATGCCGATTACTTGATGCTTATCGACAAGCTTTTATACAATAAAACAGCAGGGCTGATTGATCTCAATCTGAATCAGCAGCAGAAGGTGCTTGATGGCACCTCAAGTCTGGCATTGATGAAAGACTACTCCGTTCATATTCTCTCCGCCAAACCGAGGAAAGGACAAACTCTTGACCAGGTCAGATCCCTGCTGCTCGAACAGCTTGAACTTCTCCAAGAAGGAAATTTCCCGGATTGGCTGATGGAAGCGGCCATCAATGATATGAAAATCGAGCAGCAGAAACTCTACGAAGGGAGCCATGGACGAGTCGATGCGTATGTTAATGCATATATCTCGGGTATGGATTGGTCGCAGCACGTCAGGCAGTTTGAACGGCTTCAGAAAATCACAAAAAATGAACTGGTGGCTTTTGCCCGGAAACATTATGGCTCAACTTATGTCGCCGTCTACAAAGCAAATGGAAAGGCCGTGAGTGAAGCAAAAATTCAAAAGCCTCCGATTACACCACTGAAGGTTAATAGAGACACCTCATCCCTCTTTGCTGAAAAAGTACTGGCCCAGAAATCAAACAAACTCGAGCCTGCTTTTGTTGACTACAAGAAGGACATAACCTTTCTTGAGGTCAATCCATCGATAAAGCTGCACTACCTCCAAAATCGGGAAGACGAGCTTTTCTCGCTCTCTTATGTGTTTGATATAGGTAGTAACAACAGTAGGAAACTCGATCTTGCGCTGCGTTATCTTTCCTATCTTGGCACATCAAAACTTACCCATGAAGAGTTCAGCAAGGAACTCTATAAAATTGGTGTAAGCTTTTCAGTCTCTTCCTCTGAACGTAATGTTTCCATAATTCTTTCAGGACTTGGAAAAAACGCTCCTGCAGCTCTACGGATGCTTGAAAATCTTCTTGTCGATGCCAGGCCTGATGAAGAAACTCTTGTAAAGCTCAAGGCCGGTGTCATAAAAGAGAGAACCGATGACAAACTGTCAAAAAACAAGATCCTGTTCGAGGGTTTGATCAATTACGGCAAATTTGGCCCGATCTCTCCATTCACCAACGTGCTTGGCAATGAAGAGCTTGAACAATTGACTTCTCAGGAACTGCTTGAAGAAGTTCACAGCCTCCTGCAATATCGTCATAGAGTACTCTACTACGGCCCAGCCTCCTCTTCAGAAGTGCTTCGTGAGTTGCGTTCAGTACGTCATTACCCCCAGTCGTTCAAAAATCCGCCGACTTCCGACCCTTTTCAGGAATTGGAACAGCCTGATAATTTTGTCTATGTTGTCGATTACGATATGACACAGGCAGAGGTTATCATGCTGACAAGGGATGAGATCTACGACCCTTCCATGGTGCCGATGGTAACTCTTTTCAATGAGTATTATGGAGGAGGTATGTCTTCGGTTGTGTTTCAGGAACTGAGAGAAGCAAAAGCTCTTGCGTATTCAGTTTTTTCCGGTTACAAAGCTCCCAAGCAGAAAGGGAAGCCAAACTTTATTCTCAGTTATATCGGCACCCAGGCAGACAAGCTCCCCGAGGCACTGGAAGGAATGAAAAAGTTAACAACCAATCTGCCGAAATCGACGAAACTGTTCGCTTCAGCCAAAAAAGGCATTATGCAGGATAAATCAACGAATCGCCTGACAAGAACAGAAATCTTGTTCAATTATGAAGAAGCACTCAGGATGGGACATCGAGATGACATTAGAAAACACATCTATATCGAAGTACCTGCTATGAGTCTGGACGATATCGCAGACTTTCATAAAAAACATTTCTGCGACAAAAAACAAGTCATGCTTGTCCTGGGCAAAAAAAGCAATCTTGATATGGAAACCCTGAAACAATATGGAACGGTCAGGGAATTGACGCTTAAAGAGGTTTTTGGGTATTAACAATGGCGCGTTAGCTTTTTTTCTTACAGAGGCTTCAACTCGCCCATAATGCAGCACTCATCTGTTTTTGACTCATTTTTTTCGGCTGCAGGGGTATCAGCTTTTGCTTCGGTTGTAACTGCTGTTTTTGTATCGGCAGCCTGATTGTCTTCAGCAAATGAGACGCTTCCGAAAAGGCCTGTTATTGCAAGAGTCACGATAAAACCGGCAATAAAATTCTTTTTCATACTATACATTTGTTTGATTGGTGGATGTATACCCCTTATTCCTTATTGGTTTTTTTTACCTCAGGAGCATCGACAACATTCTTGATTTCGCTTTCGAATTCACTCTGTGCTTTTTTAAACTCACTCAATCCTTTTCCAAGTCCTTTCATCAGGTCAGGGATTTTTTTTGGCCCGAACAATAACAGGGCAACCCCTCCAATCAGTATCAAATCCATTTGTCCAAACATCGCATCTCTCCGTTCAAATGATAAGGTTATAATGTCTGCAATTTTAAGAAAATTTTTGCTTGATTCAAGCTCCTTTTTACAAATCAGACACAACGCCGGCAGCCTCGTTGAGCAGGACATCCTTGGTTACATCTTTCGTTCCATCCGGTTCCTGAATCCACTGTTTCTCAATCTGCTTTATTGTTTCAATCTCAGCCTTGAAAGCTCTCTCCTGAAGCGATACCGCTTTATTGTTACGGATCTGGTCAAGAGTGTTTCGATCATGCAGATAGTTTTGATACAAGGTGCTGTTCGATGAACGCTCTATCTCTTTTTGACGGAGTATGCTGATCTTTTCAGGACTTATTTCTCCAGTTGGCTTATACAATGCCTGCGTAATCCTGCTCCATGGCAGACTGCTCGTATAGGTATCCTCTCCAATTGTGGCGGTATCAATCATGGATGGCATGGTAATATCTGGCTCAACCCCTTTATGCTGGGTACTCTCTCCGGTTATCCGGTAAAACTTTGCTATAGTCAGCTTTATCTCTCCAAGATCAGGCGACTTTTCAAAAAAAGTAATGGGCCTTGCGAGCTTTGTGATACTTTGCACCGTGCCCTTCCCAAACGTTCTCTCACCAATGATAACACCTCGGCCGTAATCCTGAATTGCCGCTGCAAATATTTCAGAAGCAGAAGCGCTGTAACGGTTGACAAGCACAGCAAGCGGTCCGCGATACTGCTGGCGAGTGTCGTCGTCATTGAGGACTGTATTTCCACCCTTTGCATCGCTAATCTGTACAACAGGGCCGTTTGGAATAAACAGGCCGGTAACACTTACGGCCTCTTCAAGAGAGCCCCCGCCGTTGTTGCGAACGTCAATAACGATGCCATCAACATGCTCAGCATTCAATTCGTTCAGAATACGGTTAACATCACGACTCGTGCTGGCGTAATTGCTTGTGTTTTTTTGCTCACCTTCAAAATCAAGGTAAAATGATGGTATGGTAATCACACCTATTTTCTTTCCACCTGCGGGAATAATGCTTTTCTTTGCCGCCTGTTCCACCAGATCAACCTTGTCTCGTAAAAGTTGAACTATTTTTGCAGGGCCCCTTCCAGCCTGGCTTGCAGGAAGGATTTTCAGACGAACGATCGTACCTTTTTTTCCACGGATAAGTTTTACGACATCATTGATTCTCCAGCCGACAACATCAGCAATTTCTGTGGTTTTTCCCTGACCGACCCCCACAATCTTATCCCCTTTTTTCAAGAGATTACTGGTAAATGCAGGCCCTCCTGGAATAACCTCATTGATAACCGTATACTCACTTTCTGTCTGCAGTTTTGCGCCGATTCCCTCCAGTGATCGGCTCATGTCTATCTGGAAATTTTCGTACTCATCAGGAGAAAAATAGCTCGTATGAGGATCGAATGATGTTGTCACAGCATAGGTGTAAGCCTGAAAAGCATCACTTGGCTTCTGGTGGTTCAGCAAGTTCAGTCTGCTGGTAAAGCTTTTGGCAAGGGCACTGCGAACGTTCTTGTTCTTTTCTCCCGAGTAGGTAAGGTTGAGCCACTGGTACTTCAGCTCTTTTTTCCAAAGATCTGTGAGCTGTTTTCTGTCGGCAGGCCATGGATCAGCTTTTCGTTCAAGGTCAAGGGTTTCGGGTGTTGAGAAGTTTAAGTGCACACTATCTGCAGCTGCTCTCATGAACAGCATTTTTTCTTTTGCCCGCCGCAGAAAAAGGTTATAAATGGCAAATCCGGCATCTGCCTTACCCTCACGAAGCTCAGCAGCAATCCTGGTTCCATAACTCTTTCTCAGGCTTTCAATATCGCTTGCCAGAAAATAGTTTTTGTTGTGGTCAAGATTGTCGAGATATCGATTAAAAATCTGCTGTGAAAGGGAATCGTTGGGTGATACCTTTCTAAAATGTTTCTGCAGAAGATGTTGACTGATATAGACGCAAGCCTCCTCTTCAGCCGAAGTAGGCTTGAGGGTAATCACTGTGTTAACATGTGCAGCTGTTTTCGAATAGACAGTAACCACAGGGATAGCGCATCCCAATACTAAAAGGAGAAGAAAAAAGCTTTTTTTAAGCATGAACTACAGGATTGATATGAGGTTTGGTCGCGGTCTTGCGTTCAACGTATTTGAAAATTATTGTTAACTCAGGAACCTGTCTCAAGATTCCAATACTTTCAGGGCCGAAAATGAACAGCTTGACTCTACGGTTAGTGACGTTTTTTATCATCGATTCTGGTAGTCTTAATTTTCCATGCACGTTCATGCATATTTCAATCCCTCGTGTATTATGATACCTGCGATTTCTGTAAAAGAAAGACAACTGATTTCGGGGTGCTGTTCTGCGGCTCAGCGGGCAAACTTCAAGTACATCGGTTTACCGATTCTTACAGTGGCAATACGCACTATTATTATAATAAGATATGAAGTTTAGTTGTCAAAATTTTCAGTGCATTGCCAACCGCTTATTTGTTGGCAGCATGAGGTAATGCAAAAGAGTGCTGAAGGGGGATTTTAGCCAGAGATTTTGCATCTTTGAAATAAAATATTTTGCTTATGCAGGAGTGGTTTTCGCATATACCAGGCCTTGAGCTTGCGGAACCTTGGTGGCTTCTTCTGTTGCCCGTGCTCTTCGTGGCGGCGTGGTTCAGGGAGAGGCGTGAGCGATTGGGCAAACGTCCTGCAATACTTTTCCCTGGTATTGAGCAGTTGCGTGACTCTGGCTTTGCGGCAGGCCGCCTGTTGCGCTTACTTCCTCAATGGCTGCGATGGAGCGCTCTTTTTCTTTCGGTTATTGCACTTTCGGGGCCTCACCTCCTTTTCCGTCAGACTGAAGCCGAAGCGATGGGCATCGATATCATGCTGGTGCTTGATATCTCGGAATCAATGCTGCAGAAGGATTTTGCCGGCGAAAGCCGTCTTGATGCAGCCAAGGAGGTTGCCCGCAACTTTGTGCTTCATCGCTCAAACGACCGGATAGGGCTGGTGGTGTTTCGCGGTAAAGGATATACGCAGTGCCCGCTGACGCTCGATCATGATGTGCTTGCCATGTTGATCGACCGACTCACGCCAAGGGTTATACAGGACGAAGGCACTGCCATTGGTACCGCGATTCTGATTGCGGTCAACAGGCTCAAGGCATCGGAGTCCTCGCACAAGGCTGTCATTCTTATTACCGACGGGGAGAATAATACAGGAGAGGTCGGTCCCGCAACTGCGGCTGGGTTTGCCGTCCAGAGCGGTATCAGGATATATGCGATTAATGCCGGCGCTGTCAGCTCAGGTCATAGGCTTGATGTATCAGGGGAAAAAGTCAATAATACCGTGATGGATGAAGAGTCTCTTCGTGGCATTGCCCGAATCAGCGGTGGCAGATATTTCGAAGTGAATGATCCGCAAGCATTTGATGATACCATGAGAGCTATCGACCGGCTGGAGAAAAAACGGATTTCAGGGACGATTATGGAACGACGTTCAGCTCTTTTTACCCAGTTACTGTTGACGGTGCTCGCATTGCTTATTCTTGAAATGCTTCTGTCAAATACCCGATTTCTTAGGATACCGTAGCATCTTGAAATCTCTTTATCGTTTTGAAATCTGCGTAACCGAAATGCCAACTGGAAAGGGGTAAACGTATGAGTTTTGCATGGCCTGAAAATATTGGCTACCTGTTACTTTTGATTCCTCTCGCCGTGATTCTCGGCTATGGGGTTGTCAGGCAGCTTCAGGCTCGAGAAGCAGTTGCCAGCCAGCTTATGGCTGATACCATGATGCCCGGGTCACGGATGTGGGTTCTTATATTGAAAAAAGCTATGCTGTTTTGCGGGATTGGTCTGATGCTCTTCTCTTTGACTGGTCCCAGGCTTTGCAGCGGAGGGCGTCCGGTATTGCGCAAAGGTGCTGATCTGGTTTTTGTGCTCGATATCTCCCGCAGTATGAGAGCTAGGGATGTGCTGCCAGATCGTCTCGGTCAGGCCAAACAGGAAATTATCAGCATCAGTCGGGCTGTTAAGGGAGGTAGACGCTCTATTCTTCTTTTTGCGGCCGCCCCACTTGTGCAGTGTCCTCTCACGACCGATCAGGAAGCATTTGAGGCTTTGCTTGGTATGGCCTCACCTGATTTGATCGAGGAGCAGGGGACAGTGTTTCGTTCCGCACTTGAGCTTTCCGAAAAACTGCTGAAAGCGGAAACGGAAAACATTCCTGAAACAGGGATAAAAGGAGAGAAGATCGTTGTGCTTTTAAGCGATGGCGAGGATCATGACGGTGATTTTCTCGCTGAGGCGAAAAGGATGAAAACGGAGGGGATCCATCTGTTTGTAGTTGGAGTTGGCATGAGTTCGCCTGTTGTTGTTCCTTTGGTTGGGGCAGGAATCAAAATGGATGAACGCGGCAAAGCGGTGATGACGAGTTTCAGGGGCGAAACTCTGCAGAAACTCGCTCATGAAGCGGGTGGATTATATTTTCGCAGTAAAGGGGATCATAGTGTCAACAGTGAAATATCCGACCGGATTAACCGCATGGCAGCGGCTTCGCGTTGGGTGATGCAACCTGTTGAGCGGGTTCCTCTCGCTCAATATTTTCTCGCCGCCGCTCTTTTTTTTCTCCTTGCAGAAGCTATGACAAAAAGAGGAGGAACAAAGCTGCAGTAAAGGCTATCCCGTGCGGCTTCCATACGGTTTGAGCTGTTAATAGTTGTTGAAAAAGAATGTTAAATTTCCGTTATTATCAAAATGAGGAAGTGCTTTTTTTCATAGAAGAAAAATGGAATTGTTATGGAGCAGCAAAACACTGGTCTGAAAGTTCTTGACTCTCTTGAGAGAGCAAAGCTTGGTTTCAGGGTTTTCAACATGCCTTTTAATGAAGCTGAGGAAGTTATTGATGCCTACGTCAGTCAGGGGAATTATGATCCCGCAAGTGTTGAGCTTTTCAAAGATCAACTTGATACGCAGCGACACATTCAAGAGAAAAGTGCTGAACTTCTTTCTACCAGTGCGCAGATTCTTCGCCACGTTGTCAGTTCTGTCATAAAGAATTGGCCGGTACCGCCAGAGGACAATTCCTCTCATTCTTGAGAATGGAAGGGTAAGACCGAGGATAGGGAAAACCGATTTTAACAGTATTATATAAAGGTTACGGCAGTCAAGCATGTCGCAACCTTTTTTTCTTTCCGGTATGGTGCGCAGTCTGGTTGAATGTGTTAACTTTCTTTGCATTTACATTGTTATACAGTAAGTAGCTTCTATGGCTTGAGGTATGTTTCTGTGCGGAATGTACCTCGATGTTAAGAACTGAAAACCAAAACAATTAGAATCATGCAGTTTGATCCGAACAAATTTACGGTAAAAGCCCAGGAGGCATTGCAGGCAGCATCAACGCTTGCCGGCAGCCGGCAGCATCAGCAGATAGAGCCGGAACATTTACTTTCGGCGATGCTTGCCGATAAAAGCAGTATTGCCGTGCAGATAGCACAGAAGCTCGAAGCTCCAGCAGAAACACTGCTTGCGGCGCTTGATCGTGAAATAGAGAGAATTCCGAGGGTCACTGGTGCGTCGGCAACGGGACAGTATCTGTCACAAAATCTTGGCAAGGTTTTTGACGTAGCCTTGAAAGAAGCTGAAAAACTGAAAGACGACTATATCAGCTCAGAGCACCTTCTTATCGCCATGAGTGAAGCAGGGCTTAATGTTTCTCGTATGCTGAAAGATGCAGGCATTAATCGCGAAGCTATTCTCAAGGTGCTTGCCACCATACGAGGGACGCAGCGTGTGACCAGTCAGAGCGCAGAAGAGACCTATAATTCGCTGAAAAAATATTCGCGAAACCTTAATGACCAGGCCCGCAAGGGTAAACTCGATCCAGTGATCGGACGTGATGAGGAAATTCGCAGGGTGTTGCAGATTCTCAGCAGACGCACCAAGAATAACCCTGTGTTGATTGGTGAGCCGGGGGTCGGTAAGACCGCTCTTGTCGAGGGAATCGCACAACGCATTGTAGCTGGTGATGTGCCAGAAAACCTGAAGAGTAAGCAGATTGCAGCTCTTGACATCGCTCAGCTTGTTGCGGGCGCAAAATTTCGCGGGGAGTTTGAGGAACGCCTGAAGGCGGTTGTACGAGAGGTTCAGGCGTCGGATGGCGAAATTATTCTCTTTATTGATGAAATTCATCTGCTTGTTGGAGCAGGTTCAGCCGAAGGGTCAATGGATGCTGCCAATATCCTCAAGCCAGCACTTGCCCGCGGCGAGCTTCGCTGTATCGGTGCGACAACGCTTGACGAGTATCGCAAGCACATTGAAAAAGATGCAGCTCTTGAGCGCCGTTTTCAGACCGTCGTGGTCGATCAGCCAAGCGTGGATGACACCGTCTCAATTCTGCGCGGCCTCAAGGAAAAATACGAGATACATCATGGTGTGCGCATCAAGGACGCAGCTATTGTTGCAGCTGCCGAACTGTCGAACCGCTATATTGCTGACCGTTTTCTGCCCGACAAGGCCATCGATCTGATTGACGAAGCCTCTTCACGTCTCAGACTGGAGATAGACAGCAGTCCCGAAGAACTCGACAGGATCAACCGTGAGATACGCCGTCTCGAAATCGAACGCGAAGCTCTCAAACGCGAACTTGAAGCCGGAGGATAACTATTCTGTTGTCATCTCGACCAGAAGGAGGTGTCTATGATTTATTGCAGTGAAAACTGTACATTACTCGTTGCATATCATTGTAATGGTTTCTATACCGGGATTTTATTAAACAAGTAACTACGCGTCAATGATGAAAATGATGAAAATTGGTATCCTTGCATTCATGCTTGCGGGAATGGTTTTCTCTACTGCTCATGCAGGGTGGGATCCCGCTGAACAGGATCATGCGAGGGTGGCCGTGGAATATTTCAGGAAGAACGCACCGGCGCTTGATCGCTTTTTTGAAAAAGCCTATGGTTATGTTGTTTTTCCTGATGTTTTCAAAGGTGGATTCATGATCCTCGGTGGAGGACATGGTAATGGTTATGTCTATGAACGTAATAATCTTGTAGGGCTTTCAACGATCACGCAGATCAATGTTGGTCCTCAACTTGGTGGCCAGTCTTTTTCAGAAATTATATTTTTTAAGGACAAGGATGAGCTTGATAATTTCAAACAAGGGAATTATGAGCTTAATGCTCAGGTAGAGGGAATCCTGGCTAATACGGGGGCAGCCACCACTATTGATTTTTCACATGGTGTAGCGGTTTTTGTGCTTCCCAAAGCAGGGGTTATGGCTGAAGCAACGGTAGGTGGGCAGAAGTTTTCCTATCGATCATACTGAGAATTTTTTTTATAAGCAGGAGAGGCATCAGTGTAAATCTGCAGGTGTTTTTCAAAAACGTTAATTTTTGCAATGAAGTATGAATTAGTAGTGGGCCTTGAGGTCCATTGTCAGCTTAATACAGCGAGCAAGGCATTCTGTGGTTGTTCTGCGCTGTTTGGAAAACCTGCCAACAGTAATGTTTGTCCGGTATGTCTTGCTCTTCCAGGAGCTCTTCCTGTTCTTAACCGACGTGTTGTGGAAGATGCGGTCAAGCTTGGGCTTGCAATGGGCTGTACTATTGCATCCAGTTCGGTTCTTGCCCGGAAAAACTATTTTTATCCTGATCTGCCGAAAGGATATCAGATTTCGCAGTTTGAAGAGCCTATCTGTAGTGAAGGAGTGCTTCACATTGATGCAGGCGAAGGTGAAAAGATTATCAGACTGATCAGAATTCATATTGAGGAGGATGCCGGTAAGTCGATTCATGATATCGGTGAGGATACCTATATCGATCTCAACAGAAGCGGTGTGCCGTTACTTGAAATCGTCAGTTATCCTGACATGCGTACTCCCAGGGAGGCTTCGGCATACCTTCAGAAAGTTCGGCAGATTGTTAAATATCTTGGTATTTCGGATGGAAACATGGAGGAGGGAAGCTTGCGCTGTGATGCCAACGTTTCTCTTCGTCCTGTCGGGGCGACGGAATATGGCACCCGTACCGAAATCAAGAACATGAACTCGTTCAAGAATGTTGAAAAAGCAATTGAATATGAGGCCTGGCGCCATCAGGAAATTCTTGAAAGCGGCGGAGTCATTGTTCAGGAGACCCGGCTTTGGGATGCTGACAAGGGAGAGACCCGTTCGATGAGGGGTAAGGAGTTTGCACACGATTATCGATATTTCCCTGATCCTGACCTGATTCCTGTACTTGTTGACCAGGAGATGCTTGATCGTATGTTGAGTGAACTTCCTGAGTTTCCTGAAGTTCGTGCAAGCCGTTTTGTAGCGGAGTATGCCATTCCAGCCTATGATGCTGCGGTTCTTACCGTTGAGCGGGAGATTGCCGATTATTTTGAGGAGACCGTCATTGTTTCGGGAGATACAAAAGCTTCCTCGAACTGGGTGATGGGTGAGGTGATGCGCACGCTTAAAGAAAAGTATCTTGATATTGCAGAGTTCTCGATTGAGCCTATACGACTTGGGGGGTTGGTGCGCCTCATCGGTGATGGGATGATTAGTAATACCATTGCCAAACAGGTGTTCGAACTGATGCAGGAGAATGGAGACTCCGCGTTGGATATTGTTGAAAGAGAAGGACTTGCTCAGGTTTCAGATAGTCGAGCGATTGAGAGCGTTGTCGATGAAATTCTTGCGGCCAATCCTGGTCAACTTGCTGCGTATCGCAACGGAAAGACCCAGTTGTTGGGCTTTTTTGTGGGACAGTGCATGAGTCGCATGAAAGGCAAGGCTAATCCTAAGATGGTCAATGAGGCTCTTCTCAAGAGACTTGAGGTGTGACCGGTTTCAGGATTCGCTGTCGAAGAGGTCTTTGATGCGAGGAGTATCGGGCCAGGTTTTTGCAAGTTCCGGATTGATAACCTCTATTTTTTTTCGTGCTTCGAAGAGTCGTTTTTTACAGTTGTCTGCGATGGTAAGTCCCTCTTCATAGAGTGCGATAGATTTTTCAAGGCCGGTTTCTGGATTTTCAATGTTCCTGGTTATCTCCTCAAGCCTCGATATAAGTTCTTCGATAGCGGGTTTTCCGGAATGGGTTGATGTCATGTGGTGTAAGAGGTTAGATGTTGTGTATGAAAATAGTTAAAGAGAAAGATTATTCAAAAGGCAGGTGTGTGAGTGAAGTTTGTTGATAGTGCGTCCATTTTTGTTCAGGCTGGAGACGGCGGAAAGGGTTGTGTGAGTTTTCGTAGGGAAAAGTTTGTCCCCAAGGGGGGGCCCGACGGCGGCGATGGCGGTCGTGGAGGCCATGTTTGGCTTAGAACCAACCGGCAGCTGACAACTCTTTTGGATTTCAAGTATAAAAAGAAGTATGTCGCAGTGCGCGGCGTTCATGGACAGGGGGCCCGAAAAACGGGAAAAGATGGTGGTGATGTTGTTATAGATGTACCTTGTGGTACCATTGTCCGGAATGCTGAAACCCATGAGATCATTGCTGATCTCACTGGTGTGGATCAGGAAATTCTCATTGCCAGGGGAGGAAAAGGCGGCCGTGGAAATCAGCATTTTGCTACCCCTGTTCGTCAGGCGCCCCGGTATGCTGAACCAGGTCAGAAAGGTGAAGAGTTGACACTCGAAATGGAGCTGAAGCTGATGGCCGATGTCGGTCTGGTTGGGTTTCCGAATGCTGGAAAGTCGACGCTTATCTCGGTGATCAGCGCGGCGAAACCAAAAATTGCCGATTATCCGTTTACCACTCTGGTGCCGAATCTCGGTATTGTGCGGTATGAGGAGTACAAGTCGTTTGTTATGGCCGATATTCCTGGAATCATTGAGGGCGCGGCAGAGGGAAAGGGGCTGGGTTTGCAGTTTCTCCGTCATATCGAGCGCACAAAGATTCTTGCTGTTTTGGTTTCTGCTGATGCTCCTGACATTGCCGAAGAATACCGGACGCTTCTCGGAGAGCTTGAGAAATTTAACAAGGGGCTTCTTGACAAGCCTCGGATAGTGGTTGTTACAAAAATGGACATAGCGACCGAGGATCTTGAGATTCCCGTGTTGGAAGAAGGAGTCAAGGTGCTTGCGATATCAAGTGTATCCGGACAGGGATTGAAGGAACTCAAAGATGAACTCTGGAAAGAGGTATCGGCTCGCATCCGGGTTGACGAACTGTTGGAAGAAGGTATCGAGTAAATTATGCAGCACACTGAACTCTATGTCAGATATGCACGTCTTGCTGATGCTGCGGCAATTTCCGCCATAACGGCGGAGTATGCCCGTCAGGGAATTATGCTGGAGCGTTCCGGTGACAACATTGTTGAAAATATTCGTAATTTTTTTGTTGCCGAATATAATGGCGAAGTGATAGGGTGTTGCGCTATTGCATTTTATACATTAAAGCTGGCTGAAATCCGTTCCCTTGCAGTTTTTAACCGTTATAAAATGAAGGGAATCGGACGATTGCTGGTTGAAAAGGCAGAGTCGGTTTTACGTGAGGAAGGAGTGAGTGAAGTTTTTGTCCTGACGCTGAACAGTGAGTTTTTCAGGCATCTCGGGTACCTTGATATTCAAAAAGAGTATTTTCCGCAGAAAATATGGAGGGATTGCACTCATTGTCCTAAACTTATGGCGTGCGATGAAATTGCCATGGTGAAAACTCTTTAAGTATCATGTAACCTTTCGAGGCAGTGGGTTAATCAACCAAACAGGTCAAGCATATTCGTGATCGTAAAGGAAGTTATTGTTAAAAACAAGGCCGGTCTCCATACCAGACCCGCAGCATCAGTTGTCAAGCTTGCATCTCGTTTTAAATCAGATTTTTATATCGAAATGCAGGGTGTTCAGATTAATGCAAAGTCAATTATCGGTGTCATGAGCCTTGCTGCGCCAAAAGGAACCCGGTTGATACTCAAGCTTGATGGTGAGGATGCTGTTGAGGCCGCCCGTCAGTTGGTTGAGTTTTTTGAACAAGGGTTTGGAGAACTTTAGTTTGAAATCTGTCCAAGAGCGTAATTGAAACCGTTGCGGATTGCATTCGTCACTCCCTTTTTTCCCCTGAAAGGCGGTATAGCCCGATTCAGCGGACTTTTGAGAGATGCCCTTCTTGACAGAGGCTATGACGTGGTTCCAGTAGCTTTCAAAGCACTCTATCCTGATTTTTTATCACAGGGTGCCGTTGATGCCGATCCTGCTTCCGATCCTGTTTTTCCCGATGAGGTTCGACTGGTGCTCTATAACCCCTTTTCCTGGTTTGGAACTATCCGGTCCATAAGGTCATTACACCCGGATATTCTGCTTGTGGCCTACTGGACAGGAGTGCTGGCGCCATTCTATTATGTACTTCGACGTTTGACTGGCGTCAAGATGGTGGTATTGCTCCATAATCTTTCAGCTCATGAATCATTTTTTTTTGATCCTTTCATGAGTCGACTGCTTTCGGCTTTCGCAGATGGGTTTGTGACCCTCTCAAAAAGTGTTTTTCAGGAGGTGAGTGCCGCCATGCCGGAAATTCCAGTGCTTCCGCTTTTTCACCCGATCTATGAACCGGAAAGGGACATTCCTTCAAGGCATGATGCCCGCAGTGCTCTGCATCTTGGAGGAGAAGCGCCGGTGCTGCTTTTTTTTGGGTATGTACGCTTTTATAAAGGGCTTGATCTTCTGCTTCGTGCCATGCCGGAGATTCTTCAGAGAGATCCAGCACTCAGGCTTATTGTTGCTGGACAGTTTTTTGATCCTCTGGAGAAGTACAAACGATTGATTGAGCAGCTTGGTATTGATGGCAGTGTTGATCTTTATCCTGGTTATGTTTCCAGAAAGCGTACGGCAATTTTTTATGCTGCGGCTGATGCTGTCGTGCTTCCTTATCGCAGTGCAACGCAGTCTGGAGTGCTGCAGCTTGCTTACGGTTATGGAGTGCCGGTTATTGTTACTCCGGCAGGCTCACTTCCCGAGATGGTGCGTCATGGCGAAACGGGTTGGGTTGCCAGCGATTGTTCGCCAGAAGGGGTTGCTGATGCAGTTGGAAAGTTTCTTGACCTCAGGAAAGATCCGCTGCCTCTGCGTTCAGCAATAGAAACGTTTCGACAGGATTTTTCCTGGGAGGCTTTTGCTTCGGCGGCAGGCAATTTCCTTGAAGCTGAAGTTTTCCTGAGGTGATGCCATGTATCCTGTGACATGGATCGTGGTTTTGAATTGGAACGGTGCAGAAGATACTCTCGCCTGTCTCAACTCTCTTGCAGGGGAAAGGCCACCTTTATGCAGGGTGCTGGTTGTTGATAACGGATCGACCGATGGCTCTGCAGAGCTGATCCGAGATGCTTTTGCGGATGCAGAGTTGCTTGTTTTACCTGCTAATCGTGGTTATGCGGCAGGCAACAATGCAGGGTTCAGAAGGGTTATGGAGCTGCAAGGAGAGTATGTTGTTTTTTTGAACAACGATACTATTGTAGAAGCCGGTTTTTGGGTACCGCTTGTTGAAACCCTTCAGAGGAACTCCTTGGCAGGCATTGCTGTGCCGAAAATATTCTATTCTGACAGTCCCGATACACTCTGGTATGGCGGCGGAATTGTCAGGCTTTCGACCGGTCTCATCAGCCATGTCGGGCTCAGAAAAAAAGATTCCCCGCAGTTCAGTCGTCCCGTTACTACAGGGTATGCAACAGGATGCTGCCTTGCCATGCGATGCAAAGATTTTCAGGCACTCGGCGGTTTTGACGAAACGTTTGCAATGTATGCCGAAGATGTTGATCTCTCTTTGCGGATTGCCTCTTTAGGAATGAGTATTGAATATGTGCCCTCTTCACGGGTGTGGCATAAAGTATCGGCATCGCTTCATGGAAATCCGTTATCGAAGCTGGTTAAAAAAAGTTTCGGAGTGCTTCGTCTTCTGAGAAAGTACCGGGCATGGAACGGAATGGCATGGTATCTTATCCTTTTTCCACTGCGCCTTGCCGGCAGTTTTCCGGAAATGATGAGAATCAAACATGGAGTGATGCACAAAACAGGGAGAGTGCCGGATGCAGAGCACATTCAGAACCGTCATTGATGCTCACTATCTCAGTGATCCGGCCCATAGCGTCCGATGGCGGAATACCATCGACTTTATTCGGCGTTCTACGCATTCAGGTACTCCATATTCCAAAGGCCTTGATCTGGGTGACCGTACTCCGTTTACAGCATCGCTTGAAGAACTTTTCGGGTGCCAGTTCGAGAATACCACAGCTGATCTTGATCTTGAACCGCTTGAAGGATCGTTTGGGGTTGTTACTGCTTTTGAGGTGCTTGAGCATCTCTACAATCCGCTTCATGCGCTTGTTGAGGTCAAACGGCTCTTGAAGGGCGAAAGTGCCCGGCTTTATGTGTCGATGCCACTCAGGAAGCCGGCATTTCTTGCAAGTCCCGATCATTTTCATGAGATGAGTCGTCAATCGGCCCTCTCTCTTTTTAACCGAGCCGGGTTCAGGGTTGTCAGAAGCGAGGAGTTTCGTATCCGCCCCTTGTTGTTTTATCTTAAAGGACTGAAGCCGCTTTTGCGGGCATTGTTTGAAAAAGTGCAGATCTATGAACTTATCACTCAATAAGGGAATGCCAGACACTCTATTTCGGCTTATCTGGTTTTCTGAGATACAGTGGGACTTTCTTTCGACTCGTAAGCAGCGTATTCTGGGGCGTTTTCCTGAAAACTGGAGGATTCTTTTTATTGAGCCCTATGCTCTGGGTCGTCGCCATCACTGGTTCCCAGTCAAAAGAGGGCGGGTGTGGGTCGTCAGTGTGCCCTTTTTAAAGAGTGTCCCCTACAGGATCGGGCGATTGCTTGATATTTCGCTGTTTCGATTGCTTGTTTCCCTGCCCGGAATTGTGCTGATGCTGTTCTGGGTTACACTCCTCGGTTTTGCTTCCAGTGAAAGAATCATTGGGTTGAGCAATATCTATTGGGGCAGGGTTGCCGCTCTATTACCCTGTCGTCTCCGATTTTATGATGCCAATGATGATCATCTTGCTTTTCCCGGGAGTCCGGTGTGGTTGAAGGGGTACCTCGACACCTGTCTTTCGAGTGTGCAGTTGCTTTTCAGTGTGAGCCCGGAGCTTACCGCCCGACTTCAAGTTCCCGCCGGTTTACGCTGTATTGAACTTGGCAACGGTGTTGAGTTCAGTCATTTTGCTACTCCGACTCATCAGGCACCGTCAGGACTTTTCAAACTGAAGGGGCCGATTCTCGGCTATGCCGGCGCAATGGACTGGCTTGATACAGCTCTTGTTGCGGCTACGGCAAAGGCATGGCCAGACTACTCGATTCTCCTTATCGGTCCGGCTTATGAAAGGGAGTGGTGGAAAAAACAACATGCTCTTGATTCGATACCCAATGTGCACTATGTTGGAAAAATAGACTACGCTGAACTGCCTGCCTGGATTCAGCGCTTTGACCTTGCATTGATGCCGCTGCTCAATAATGAACTGAAAGGAGTTTCTCATCCGAACAAACTCTATGAATATTGTGCTTCGGGTATACCAGTGCTTTCGATGAACTACTGCAGTGCGGTTGATCGTGCACGGGAGGTAGTGCATATTGCTTCTTCGCATGAAGCATTTATCCGCATGATTCCGGAAGCACTTGCCGATAATCGCCGGGAAGCACGTCAGGTATTCGCCCGACAACATAGCTGGGATACGCTGGCCGCTGCCATGGTGCAGGAATTGCAGAACGCTTATCAGGAGCAATCCCCATGAATCGCAATAGAGTCATAGCTGGTCAGGCAGGCTTTTCCTTTGCCGGATTTCTTTTCGGACAGGCCTCGCGGTTTGCTTTTACCCTGCTTGCGGCCAGAGTACTTGATGCCGCAGCTCTTGGTACTTATGCTCTTGCTGTTGCTGTTATCCAGATTGCCGAAGTGCTTGCTGTTGCAGGGCTTGATTCGGGGTTACTGCGCTTTGTGAGCATGAACAGCAGCGAGCCTCTCCGTCAGAAAGCAGTTATTGGTTCAGCGCTTAAAACGAGCTTCTTTCTTTCACTCATTGTGGGGCTGCTTCTGCTTTTTTTTTCTGGGTACATTGCTTCGATGCTGCATGGAAGCCATCTTCTGCGGCTTACACTGTGCTGTTATGCTGCGGCCATCCCCTTCAATGTTGCAACCATGCTGTATGGACATGCGATGCAGGGATTCAGGAAGCTTCAGCCGAAAATTATTGCAACTCAGGTCGTGAGTCCACTGTTGCTGCTCCTTTTGACACTTCTCTTCCGCTATACCGCTGGACAGGAAGCCGCTCTTTTTTTCCCTTTTGGTGTATCGGCCGCAATAGCATTTTTCTGGATTCGCCCCAATTTGTCGAAAATCAGCGGCGTAGTTCCAATGGATATTGTTCGTGCTTCTCCCGACAGGAGCATGATGCTCTATGCATTGCCGTTCATGGTGGTTTCGCTGTTGAGTATGATGACATACTGGCTTGATGTTGTCATGCTCGGGATGCTTACTGATACGGCAACTGTTGGACTTTATCATCCTGCAGCCAGAACGGCAGGCATTATCCGTGCGGTGCTTTTTGCTTTTGCCGGTATTGCTGCGCCGATGATGGCTGCACTGCATACGGAGAGCGAAAAAGCAGAGATAGGCAGGATCTATAAAATGCTGACTCGCTGGATTCTCGGACTTGTTGTTCCTCCTGTTATCCTGTTCATGATTCTTCCCGAACCAGTGCTCGGGATATTCGGTACACGGTTTACCCCAGGGAGGAACGCCCTGGTTCTGTTGACGGCCGCTTCTTTCCTCCATGTCTCGTTCGGGCTCTCTTCGACACTGTTGGCCATGACTGGTTATGCGCGTCTCTGTCTGTACAACGCTTTTGGTGCCCTTGGGTTGCAGGTCACTCTGAATTTTCTTCTGATACCGCGGATGGGCATAAACGGAGCAGCTCTTGCGACACTGCTTGTCTTTGTTCTGCTTTCATCGGTCAGGCTTTCTGAGATATTCATTCTTTTAAAGATTCATCCTTTCGCCAAAGCACTGTGGAAGCCTCTTGCTGCAGGTCTGTTTGCTGCGCTACTCCTCGTGGCTGCACGTCCATGGCTGCTGGGACTTCCGGTATTTGCTGGATTTATGACGGGAGCTCTGCTCTCGGTGTTCAGTTATATCACCTTGATGCTGCTCCTGAAGTTGGAACAGGAGGAACGAGAGATTATTTTCAGGTTCATACCCTTTATTAACAAGGAAACAAAGTGATACCGTTGTGAAGAAAACCATCCTGCTGTTTCTCATTGTTTTTGCCGGCTATACTGTTCTGGCATTGCTTCTCTATTACCCCCTTGTTTTTCAGTCGAAAATTCTGCTTGCACCCGATACACTTGTTCCGCTGGCTTCAACGATTGCCCTTGACCGGGTTCATGAGGCAACAGGGAACTATCCGCTCTGGCAGCCCTGGATTTTTTCAGGTATGCCGACTGTAGAAGCATTCAGCTATCTCAGCGCTCTCTATTTTCCGAACCTGTTTTTTAACCTGTTCCATCCCGATGGTATTGTCCTGCAACTGCTTCACCTGGCATTTGCAGGTTTCGGAGTATTTCTGTTTCTGCGGAGTTATCGGCTGACAACACTTGCAGCGGTTTTCGGCGGAGCGGTTTTCATGCTCAACCCCTATATGACGGCCATGCTTGTCCATGGTCATGGAAGTCAGCTCATGACGACGGCATATATACCGTGGATGCTCTGGGCGGCAATGCGGCTTGTTGAGCGTGGCGGCTTGACTGATGCGGGGATTCTGGCTCTTGTTGCAGGCTTTCAGCTGCAGCGTGCTCATGTGCAGATTGCATACTACTCCTGGATGCTTACACTGCTGCTTGTTCTTTTCCTGCTTATTGCCCGGAGGGATTCCCTTCTTAAAAACTTTCGACTCACGTTACTCCTTCTGCTGGCTCTTGCCTGTGGTCTTGGTATGGCAGCATCGATATATATCCCCGCATCACAGTATGCCGCCTATTCGGTGAGAGGAATGGCTGCCGGTGGGGGAGGTGCATCATGGGAGTATGCTACCCTGTGGTCTATGCACCCCCTGGAGCTGCTGACCTTTCTTGTTCCGGGCTGCTTTGGGTTTGGCGGGGTTACCTATTGGGGCTTTATGCCGTTTACTGACTTTCCCAATTATGCAGGTATTGTTGTGCTCCTGCTTGCCATTGGTGGGTTGTTACTGCGCAGAAAAGAGCCGTTGACCTGGTTTTTTGGTGCAGGATTGTTGCTTTTCCTGCTGTTGTCGTTCGGGAGTTTTTTCAGCCCGGTGTTTAACCTTTTCTATTATGCCGCGCCATTGTTCAGCAAGTTCCGGGTTCCTTCGATGGCGCTGATCATGGTCTATCTTATTCTGGCTTTTTTTGCTTCCGCCGGAGTTCACGAATTGCTTCACTGCCAATCGGATCGACTGAAAAAGCCTTTTTATAAAGGGCTTTTTGCTCTTGTTGGGATCCTGCTTCTTTTTCTTGTGTTCGAGCAAAGCATTGAAGGTTTTTTCCGTTCTCTTTTTCCTGATCCATCGGTCGAAAGCTTTAATCTGGCCTTTATGGTCAATAAAATGCGGTGGGAGAATCTGAAAGAAAGTTTCTTTGTCATTATCCTGTTAGTAATGCTATCTGCAGGGGTGCTCTGGCTTCTGATAAAAAACATGCTCTCAAGGAAATTGACGGTTGCGCTGCTTCTTCTGATAGCTCTTGGTGATATTATCTTGCTTGACCTGCAGATTATTAATCCATCAGCTGCATCCCTGCGTAACCCTGTGTCTACTCATAGCAGGGTGGTGGAACGCGCATTCCGCCACGATGATATTACCAGCTTTCTGGCTTCCAGAAAAGGGTTGTTCAGAATCTATCCTGCAGGGCTGCTTTTTACGGAGAACAAGTTTGCTCTTTTCGGTATCGAGTCGACAGGGGGCTACCATCCTGCAAAGCTGAAGCTCTATGAAGAGTTTCTTGCCAAAACAGAAAACCTTGCAAGTCTGAATATTCTTAGAATGCTTAATGTCGCCTATCTCATCACTCCTGAACCAGTTGTGCATCCGTCACTTGAACTGGTCAAGACGGGTTCGCTTCAGCTGGTAAACGGTCCGCTTCCCGTCTATGTCTATACGATTCAGGGCACGAATCCGAGGGCATGGTTCGCAAGACGTGTTACAGGATTGAAAAGCGATGAGGCCTTGTTTGCCAGGCTTCTTGAAGACCCGGCGGCACCAGGTGAGGCGTATGTCGATGGATCTCTCTGGACAGGAAGCCGAACCTATGCTGCCGCAACAGTTACAGCGCTTGACGCGCAGCCAGAATCAATGATCCTGAAGGTTTCAGCTCCAGGCGAGGCATTCCTTGTTGTCAGTGAACTCTATTATCCCTTGCGCTGGAAAGTTACAGTTGATGGGCGGACAGCATCAATGATAAAGGTGAACGGATTACTTCGTGGTGTCGTAGTCCCTGCGGGGAGCAGGGAAGTTAGCTTTAATTACGACCGAAGCGGTTTTGAAACAGGGCAAAGGATATCTCTCGGCGCATTCGTGCTGGCGCTGCTCCTCGTTATAGTCGGTGTGCTGGCGGTTCATTTCCGGAAACAGCACGGGATATAATACAAGAGAAAAGAGGGTTACAAGTATGCTGACAACACCGATCATGCTGTTACGATTTGTTCATCAAGGAGTTAGTTTTAATATTGCTTTAGGTTCAATTGGAGAAATTGGAAAGCCAGTATTTGTAGGCATTGTGGCCTCTCTATGCTGAGCTAAAAAAAGAGAGTAAAGATTTTTTCTCAAGAGAACAAAAATGATGATTTAGGTTTTGTTTTTTTTTATAATTCTCTTACATTGGTTGTCCTTATGGATTTTTAGGATTGCGTCTTTTGTAATCAGAGGTTTTTAAATAGAAAGAGAGTTTCAGTATGCCGACGATTCAGCAGCTCATCAGGCTCGGAAGAAGTGTAAAAGTAACAAAAACAGCGTCACCGGCGCTTGATAAGTGTCCGCAAAAGCGCGGCGTTTGTACACGTGTTTACACGACTACACCAAAAAAACCTAACTCAGCGCTACGGAAAGTTGCACGTGTAAGGTTGTCTAACAAGATTGAAGTTACGGCATATATCCCCGGAGAGGGTCATAACCTGCAGGAGCACTCTATTGTTTTGATCAGAGGCGGCAGGGTAAAGGATCTTCCTGGTGTCCGTTATCACATTGTGCGCGGCTCGCTGGATACCTCCGGTGTTGCTGATCGTAAGCAGAGTCGTTCGAAGTATGGGGCCAAGCAGCCGAAAGCCGGTGTAGCTGCTCCTGTCAAGGGTAAAGGCAGATAGGTCCAATCATAAATTTATAGAAGAATATGCCGAAAAAAGGTGGCTATAAAAGAATAGGTGTTGATTTTCGTTACGGGGATGAAAGTGTTGCCCGTTTTATCAATGCTGTAATGCTTGATGGTAAGAAAGCAGTTGCAACGAAGATTGTTTATGATGCTTTCGCTATTATTGCCGAAAAAATGACAGGGGAAGATCCTTTGGAGGTGTATCGCAAGGCTATGTCGCATATTGCGCCGGTCGTTGAGGTTCGTAGTAAGAGGGTTGGTGGTGCGACCTATCAGATTCCTATGGAAGTTAAGGCTTCAAGAAGAGGTGCGCTTGCGTTCCGCTGGCTGAAGATGTATGCAGCAAAGCGTGGAGGCAAATCCATGGCGGAAAAACTTGCTTCTGAGTTGATGGATGCTGCCAATGAGCAGGGTGCATCAGTGAAAAAGCGCGATGAGGTGCACAGAATGGCCGATGCGAATAAGGCGTTTGCCCATTTCAGGTTCTAAGTAGTTGTTTAAAGTGTGGATAAAAGGTCAAAAATATTTTTATGGCAAGGCTGGTTGATTTAGATAAAGTACGCAACATCGGTATCATGGCTCACATTGATGCCGGAAAGACGACGACGACAGAGAGGATATTGTATTACACGGGCCGGTTGCACCGGATGGGTGAGGTGCATGAGGGCGGTGCGACAATGGACTGGATGGATCAGGAGAAAGAGCGTGGTATTACAATCACCTCAGCCGCTACAACTTGTTTTTGGATGCCGAAGTTTGGTAATTATATCGGTATTAATCACAGGATCAATATTATTGACACACCTGGACACGTAGATTTTACTGTTGAGGTAGAGCGTTCCCTTCGCGTGCTTGATGGTGCTGTTGCGCTTTTTTGCGCGGTTGGCGGTGTTGAGCCTCAGTCTGAAACGGTGTGGCGTCAGGCAAATAAGTATGGCGTTCCGAGAATTGCCTATGTCAACAAGATGGACAGAACCGGCGCTAACTTTTTTGAAACTGTTAAGGCTATAAGAGAGAGATTGGGAGCGAATCCTGTACCTCTTCAGATACCGATTGGTGAAGGTGAGATTTTTGCCGGATTCGTTGATCTTATCAGAATGAAGGGTATCATTTATGATAGAGAAGACGGCAGCACCTACGAAGAGGTAGATATTCCTCATGACCTGCAGAACGAAGCCAGGACATGGCGGATTAATATGCTTGAAGCTGTTTCCGAACATGACGACACGCTTCTTGAGAAATATTTGAACGGTGAGGATATCACTGAAAAAGAGGTAAGAGATGTGTTGCGTCAGGCAACACTTAAGGTTACTATTATTCCGGTACTTTGCGGTTCATCCTTTAAGAATAAGGGTGTTCAGTTTATGCTTGATGCGGTTGTCGAGTATCTTGCTTCTCCGGTTGATGTCGGTGCTGTTCAGGGTCACCATCCGCGTACAGAAGAGTCGATATCACGTGAGCCGAAAGATGAGGAGCCATTTGCTGCTCTCGCTTTTAAGATTGCTACCGACCCGTTTGTCGGCAAGCTTACATTTTTCAGGGTTTATTCCGGTATTCTCAAGGCTGGCAGTTATGTATTGAATACAATGACCGGCAAAAAAGAGCGTATTGGTCGTGTGCTTCAGATGCACTCCAACAAGAGAGAGGATATAGATTGTGTTTATTGCGGAGATATCGCAGCAGCTGTAGGTTTGAAGGATGTAAGAACCGGTGATACCCTCTGTGATGAAAATAATCCGGTGGTTCTCGAAAAAATGGTTTTTCCTGAACCGGTTATTGAAATCGCTATTGAGCCGAAAACCAAGGCCGATTCTGATAAGCTCGGTATGTCGCTTGCAAAGCTTGCCGAGGAGGATCCTACATTTAAAGTAAAGACTGATGATGAAACCGGCCAGACTCTGATTGCTGGTATGGGTGAGCTGCATCTCGAAATTCTGGTTGATAGGCTTCGCCGTGAGTTCAAGGTTGAGGCTAATGTTGGACAGCCTCAGGTTGCCTACCGCGAGACTATCAGAAAGAAGGTTGACTTTGAGGGCAAGTTTGTTCGTCAGTCGGGTGGTAAAGGTCAGTTTGGACTGGTAAATATTACTGTTGAGCCGCTTGAGGAAGGAAAAGGATATGAATTTGTTGACGCTGTCAAAGGCGGTGTTATCCCGAGAGAGTATATCCCTGCAGTGAATGCCGGTGTGCAGCAGGCCATGAAGAGTGGTGTGGTTGCAGGATTTCCGATGCAGGATATCAAGGTGACACTGTATGATGGTAAGTACCATGAGGTTGACTCATCAGAAATGGCGTTCAAGATTGCTGGTTCAATAGGGTTCAAAGGAGCTGCTAAAAAAGCCGATCCAGTTCTCCTTGAGCCGATCATGAAAGTTGAAGTTGTGACACCCGACGAGTATCTTGGTGATGTTATGGGTGACCTTTCAAGCCGTCGTGGTCATATTGAAGGTATGGGGCAGAGAGCAGGAGCTCAGTTTGTCAATGCCAAGGTACCTCTTTCAGCGATGTTTGGATATTCAACCGATCTTCGTTCTATGAGTCAGGGAAGGGCAAATTATTCTATGGAGTTTGATTGTTATCGCGAAGTTCCTCGCAATATTGCGGAGGCTTTGCAGGAGAAGAGAGTAAGCAAGGATTCGGACTAAGCGAGAAACAGGGAATATCAGTTTTAACTACTACAATCAATAAAAGATAACCGTCACGGAGATAAGTTATGGCAAAAGAGTCCTACAAAAGGGATAAACCCCATGTAAATATAGGAACCATTGGTCACGTAGATCATGGTAAGACAACTTTGACTGCTGCAATTACTTCGGTTCTTGCAAAGCAGGGTCTTGCACTGCAGCGCGATTTCGGCAGTATCGATAAAGCTCCTGAAGAGAGAGAACGCGGTATTACCATTTCAACTGCACACGTTGAGTACCAGACCAAAAAACGTCATTACGCACACATTGACTGTCCAGGTCACGCTGACTACATTAAAAACATGATTACCGGTGCTGCCCAGATGGATGGCGCTATTCTTGTTGTAGCCGGTACCGATGGTCCTATGCCTCAGACCCGCGAGCACATTCTGCTTGCCCGTCAGGTGAATGTTCCTGCACTTGTTGTATTTCTTAATAAAGTTGACATTGCTGATCCGGAACTCATCGAACTTGTAGAGCTTGAACTCAGAGAGCTGTTGTCACAGTACGATTTCCCTGGTGATGATATCCCGATTATCAAAGGTTCAGCACTGAAGGCACTTGAAGGCGATCCAGAGGGCGAAAAAGCTATTATGGAGCTTATGGATGCTGTTGATGAATTTATTCCTGAGCCGGTTCGTGACGTTGACAAGCCTTTCCTTATGCCGGTTGAAGATGTATTTTCTATCTCAGGTCGTGGTACCGTTGGTACTGGAAGAATCGAAAGAGGTCTAATCAAGATCAACGAAGAGGTGGAAATTGTCGGTATCAGACCTACTCGCAAGTCTGTGGTGACCGGAATTGAAATGTTCCAGAAGCTTCTTGATCAAGGTCAGGCAGGCGATAACGCCGGTCTTCTTCTCAGAGGTGTAGACAAGACTGAACTTGAGCGTGGTATGGTTATCGCAAAACCAGGCACAATCAAGCCGCACACCAAGTTTACCGCTGAGGTTTATATCCTTAAAAAGGAAGAGGGTGGACGTCACACACCATTCTTTAACGGTTACCGCCCTCAGTTCTATTTCCGTACAACAGATGTTACTGGTTCAGTCACATTGCCCGAAGGAGTTGAGATGGTTATGCCTGGCGATAATCTTCAGGTTAATGTTGAATTGCTTGCTCCTATTGCGATGGATGAGGCCCTTCGTTTCGCTATCCGTGAGGGCGGTCGTACCGTCGGTGCGGGTTCCGTAACCAAGATTATCGAATAATAGATTGTATGGCGTCTCGGGACGGGGCCGAAAATCCCGTCCTTTTTTTATTGATAACACGAAACAGGGTTGACAAGTGGCTGTACAGCAAAAGATCAGGATAAAGCTCAAGTCTTACGACCATAGTCTGGTTGAT
>CAIPYV010000008.1 GCA_903869365.1 uncultured Chlorobiaceae bacterium | reverse complement strand
TCAACAAATCGTTTTTTTACACGGTCAATTGTTCTCATGCTGACATTGAGAACTTGGGCAATAGTTTCATTGATAGAGCGTTCTGTCTGATATTCACCCTCATCACAAGCCAATAAAATCAAAGAATTTAGAACTGTTTGATCTGCATGTTTTCCTTTGCTGCTCAGGGCAGTAAGTTCCTGTCTTTCTTCTTGTGTCAAAGTGATTTTGTACTTCTTCATGTTCAATCTTTTTTGTTGTTGACTACGAAGAGTAACTTACAATTATTAAACGACGTTAGACAATTGACTATACACTACTGCAAATCCTTGAAGATCGTTATGGAAAGCAGGCGGTCATGATGTCCTGAAAAGGTGGTACACTTTGCCGCGGAATCAGTGGTACATTTTGTCGCGGAATAGGTGGTACACTTTCGTCCGGAATCAGTGGTACACATTCGCCGGAATACTCACTCTATCCAACTTTGCGACACATAGATCGCAAGCTCATGCTGTGGGCAACACGAAAGTTCAAACGTCTGAAAGGTCATAAACGCCAAGCAATGCAAAATTGCAACATCTCGACTGTTACCATTTTCCAACACATTCAGGAATATCTGTGGAAGATTTGCAGCTGAGTACATCCCCTTTGCACTGGTGAATTAAGCGGTTTATGCATGCTCGCGGTCGTTGCAAAGCTCCAAATATTTGGCAATGCGTACGAAAAAACGTACGTTTCGTACATAAAAAGGAAACTCTATGATAACAACAACTATCAGTGTAACGGGTGCTCGGGCAAAGCTTTACAAGCTTATTGATCAAACAGTCAGTTCGCATAAACCTGTCGTCATAAAAGGTAAAAGAGGTAATGCTGTCCTGTTGTCTGAAAGTGACTGGAATGCAATTTCAGAAACATTGCATCTTGTGTCCCTTACGGGCATGCGAGAATCAATTCAAGAGGGCCTTAAGGCGGAGATCTCTGAGTGTTCGAAAAAGCTTGACTGGTGACTTGGGAGCTTGTCTATACCAAGCAGGCTCAAAAGGATGCCAAAAAACTTGCATCTGCGGGATTGAAGCCTAACGCATTGGAACTGCTTGAGATTCTGCAAAAAAATCCATTCCAGAATCCGCCGCCTTACGAGAAACTTGTCGGTGATCTTTTCGGAGCCTATTCAAGAAGATTGAATATACAGCATCGTATCGTGTATCAGATCTATGAGGAAGAGCGTATAGTCAAAATCATCCGTCTCTGGACTCATTATGAATAGAAAAAGTTGAAATCCTATCAGCATCCGGAGACCATCAGCCATCTTCGCCCGCTCTGAAGAGGCCAAGGCGCTTGGCATCCAGATGGTCACACCGGAATTCAAATGCCGCCTGCTGCTAAAACAGCATGATGTCGCAGTCTTCTCCTCGAACTATGCGCTCTACGGCGATATGTCCTCGCGGGTAATGGCAACGCTGGCCGCTCTTGCCCCAGAGATCGAAGTCTATTCCATCGATGAAGCCTTTCTCGATATGTCGAGCTTCAGCCGCTTCGACCTGCCAGACTATGCCAGGCAAATGCGCCGCAAGGTCCGCCTGCATGGGTGCGCAAGCATCTGCACATCGCGCTCTTTTGGCCGCAACGTGAGCACGCTGGCCGAGCTGCAGCAGGCAGTGGCAACATTCGCCGGCAAATGCGCTGTAAAGCTGCGCAAAGAGGATTCGCTTGCCTCATTGCCGACGGTCTTTATTGCTACAGCCCGTTCGATGAATCAGGCGACCGCTACTGGGGAACCCGCACGGCAGCACTGCAGCTTCCGACGCAGGATTCTATTGCAATACTGCAAGCAGCGGAAACAATTCTTGCCGGTATATTTCGTGATGGAAAGGTCTATAAAAAAGCTGGCAACATTGACAAACCCATGCTCGCTACAACATCGAAAAATGGAGGCCAGTCGTCGTGGTGGTAACCATACCGTGAGCCATTGGGGTAAAACACTCCACAACGATATCCGAAGCCCATTTTGTTTCGTTTGGATAGTTCGTCGTTGTATAGTCCATGCCAGAGATGCCAATGGAGAATGAATGAAAACTCCTTTGAACGAGCGATAAGGTTTGGATCAGGCATTGAAGGTGGCATTATGGTCTCCTTTATCTGATTTTTTATTCGTTACATACCACTTGT
>CAIPYV010000007.1 GCA_903869365.1 uncultured Chlorobiaceae bacterium | reverse complement strand
TCCTTAACCTTTTAGTTTTTTGGAAATACGGGCTCTCAAGACAATCGCAGATAAATTCAGCAGGAGCACAATAGTGACCAGGGAGAGCACCATGCCATACTGTACATGCCGGATTTGAGAGGCGGCTTCATGTTCGCTGGCAAGGTTATAGATGTTCCAGCTGAGTGCGGGTGTCGGAGAGGAAAAGACATCAGCCAGACCTATGGCAGAACCCACACTGACTGCCGCGGTAAAGATAATCGGCGCTGTCTCCCCTGCCGCCCTGCCGAGGCTGATTACGCCTCCGGTAAGGATACCGGGCAGCGCTGCTGGAAGAATCACCGTTGCAATGGTGTTCCATTTTGTGGAACCAAGGCTGAGTGATGCTTCGCGGTAGGTTTTCGGAACAGCAAGGATTGCCTCTTCGGCGGCCCGGATAATAGTGGGCAGAATCATAATGGCAAGGGTGAGCGCGCCGGCAAGAACACTTTTGGATTCAGAGACTTTGAGCGTATTGATGAAAAAAGCAAGACCGAACATACCGAAAACAATGCTTGGTACTCCGGCAAGGGTGCTGTTTGCACTGCGCAACATGCTGTTGAAAAAGCCGGGCTTGGCATACTCAGTAAAATAGACAGCAGCTATTACTCCGAGAGGAAAAGCAAAAAGCATGGCGCCGACAGCAAGAAAAAATGTGCCCTGAATTTCAGGCCAGATCCCGCCAAAAAAGTGCGAGTCAACAGAGCTGTCAGTTATAAAGCCCCAATAGAAGGTGAACTTCGGGATAAGCATGTTGTCAAGGTTTTCCTTGACGTAGGGAAAGAGTTGAACGAGCGAGGTTCCCTGAAAGCCAAGAGCACGGCTGACAAAGTACTCCTTTGCCATGACGCTGGGGTTGGAGTTATCCCATTTTGATTCATAGAGAAGGTCGTGCATTTTTTCCTCGGCTTTCTCCCATCGGGTAGAACCGTACTTGAACCTCGTCAGCATCGGTTCGGGATCGCCTGGAAGCGGGCCAAGCAGCGCCTGCAGGGCTGTTCTTACCTGGGAATATTTTGCCTTGTATTCCCTCTTTTTTTCAGGTTCCATTTTGTCAAGCTCAACCTCAAACTGGTTGAGCATGTCGTAAACCTTTGAGCGGTATCGGTTGGAAGAGGCTATCTCGCTGGTCAGGTTCTCACCCTCACCCCTCTTGAATTCATGGAGAAGCATTTTGCGGTGTTCGACGGTGCTGGTAAAAAACAGGGCACCAAAGCCATTGGTGACTATCGGGACAAGCACGATAAGCAGCGCAATGGCCATGACAACGATAGAACCGATACCGATAGCGGTAAATGAACGGTCAAGAATTTTTCTGGTTCCGATATTCATAACAAACAAGGCAAAAAAGTTATATGACCAATGTCACTGACCTGAAAGAATTTTGCGCTGGCGGACAACGATACGCTCACTGACCAGATTGCTGATAAAACTGATAACAAGCAGGAGCAGACCCATGGCAAAAAGGACGTGGTAACGGGCTGATCCAGTGACCTGATCGGCTTCGCCCATGTCGCCGGCAATGGTCGCTGTCAGTGTCCGAATGGCTTCGAGATAGTTGAACCAGGGCTCTGGAATATGGGATGAATTGCCCGAGGCCATCCAGACCACCATGGTTTCACCGAGTGCGCGCATGATTCCGAGAATGACTGCGGCAAGGATGCCGCTGCTGGCGGCAGGGAGAATGGTTTTAATGATGGTTTCAGCTCGTGTGGCGCCGAGTGCGTAACTGCCTTCGCGAATGTCACGACCGACAGCCTGAAGGGCATCTTCGGAGACGCTGACAATGGTCGGCAGCGCCATGAAGCTGAGAATAATGGAAACGTTGAGGGCGTTGGTGCCGGTAAGAATCTGAATGGCGTAAAGCTGTGTACCGACCTTGTACAACATGAAAACCGAGACGAGACAAAACAGTGTCAGCAGAATCACGTAGCTTTGCTGGCGACGCTTGGGATCCTTGATGTTGGCGGTCAGGAGATCGGCCACGACAAGAATGGCAAGCAGAAGAAAGGGTGTCACCAGAATCCACCAGGCCCACATCAGCATGGGGCCGCCGTTATTCTGCAAGAGCGGAGCCAGCACCACAAGGGCAAAAAAGCCGAATGCTACGGAAGGAATTGCCGCAAGCATTTCAATAACGGGTTTTGCGTACTGACGGATTGAAAACGGAAGAATATCGCTGAGGCAAACAGCGGCAGCAACTCCCATCGGAACAGCAATCAGGGCGGAACCAAGCGTTACCATCAGACTGCCGTAGATAATGGCCAGTGCACCGAACCCACCTGGTTGATCGGCCGGATACCAGTTCGTGCTGGTGAAGAATTCACTGAACCCACGGATCTGGAAGAAAGGAATGGCATCGCGTGCTACAAAGTAGAAGATAAAGAGAACGACAATCGCCACAAACGATCCAACCGCAAGAAGCAGGCCCTCCCCTACTGTTTTATATGCCTTCTGCAGCGTGCGTTTGCGGGCGCTTATGACAAATGCTGTTGTGCGATTGTTCCCCCCGGCACTCTCGTCAGCCATGAAATTCAATAGTTTATTAACAAGCTTCAGTTACCTTTTTTTGTTGCCACTAATCTATAGGCTTTCACCTTAGCAAGCAATGAGGGTATTGTTACAAGTTTGAAACTTTTCTTTAATGAAGAGAGTGTGTCTTAAAAACTTTTATGTTGAATGGTACTTTTGAGCATGGAGGGACAAAATCAATGAATAAAGCATCTTGGTATTAAAAAAAATATATCTCTATATTCACCTTTTATTAAAAAAAATAAGGTGAATAATCGTGATTACTTTTAACAAAAACATACTCATTATTGGATTTGGCTCTGTATCACAATGTACAGTTCCTATACTTTTTAAACACATCGACATCGATTATACTCATGTCACTATTATGGATTTTGAGGATATTCGCGAAAAAGTCTCACCTTGGATAGCATTGGGCGTTACATACATTAACCATCAAATAACACCGTATAATATAGCGCAAACCCTTGCTACGTATGTTGCTGAGGGCGACTTGATCATAGATTTAGCCTGGAATATCGATTGTTGCGAGATTCTCCAATGGTGTCATGATCATGGTGTCCTCTATATGAATACCTCGGTAGAAGTGTGGGATCCTTATACAGGGGTTGAGACTCAGCATCCTACCGAAAGAACACTGTACAATCGGCACATGAAAATCCGCCGCATGACTTCACAATGGCAAAATAAAGGTGTCACAGCGGTGCTTGAACATGGCGCCAATCCCGGATTGATATCGCATTTTACCAAACAAGGGTTACTTGATATTGCCGACGCAGTCATTTCCCGGAACAAGGTCGGCCCTGCTCAAGCCGAAATTATTAAAGAGCTGTCTGAAAAAAGAATTTTCAATGAACTTGCCATGGCGCTTGGCGTCAAAGTGATTCACTGTTCTGAAAGGGATACTCAAATTTCTGATGTTCCAAAACAGGTTGACGAGTTTGTCAATACCTGGAGTGTCGAGGGATTCAGGGAAGAGGGTATGACAACTGCTGAGATGGGTTGGGGAACACATGAAAAAGAACTTCCGGAATTTGCCTATACCCATAAGGAAGGGCCTCAGAACCAGATTTGTCTTGCCAAAATGGGTATGAATACCTGGGTCTGCTCCTGGGTGCCTGATTATGATATACGTGGCATGGTAGTCCGCCATGGCGAAGCTTTTACGATTTCCGACTACCTTACTGTCCATAAAGAGGGGGAAGCTATTTACCGTCCAACGGTACATTACGCCTATTGTCCGAGTGATGCCGCTATTACCTCTCTGCATGAGCTGCGTGGTTATGACTATAAACTTCAGCCAAACTTCAGGATCATGAATGATGAGATCACCAAGGGTTCTGATATTCTTGGTGCATTACTGATGGGTCATTGTTTTAATTCCTGGTGGACAGGCTCCGCCCTGAGCATAGAGCAATCCAGAGCGCTGGTACCTCATCAGAATGCTACCACCATGCAGGTGGCAATATCAGTCGTTGCAGCCTGTATGTGGATGATTGAAAACCCTGACATGGGTGTTGTGGTCCCCGACAAAATCGATCATGAGTATATCCTTGGAATTGCTAAGCCCTACCTTGGCAACTTCATATCAAAAGCTTCCGATTGGACACCTTTAAAATACAATCCCAACTATTTTGCAGGATTTAATAATCCTGATATTGATGAAACAGATCCTTGGCAGTTTAAGAACTTCCTTATTACCGATAATGATTAAAACAGGATACAGCTAATGCAAGCTCAACATTTGAAACAATTGGCTTTGGAGCATGGTACACCTTTGTTTGTGGTAGACCACGAAGCTTTGCGTGCTAATTACCGCGAGTTTAAGCAGCATCTTCCGAGGGTACAGGCCTATTACGCTGTTAAAGCGAACTCAGACAAAGAAATAGTTAAAACGTTCTATAACGCTGGCGCCAGCTTTGATGTGGCATCAATGCCTGAGTTTCTTAATGTTTATGAAAATATTAAAAGCCTTACACCCGAAGAGCAACAGGATTTTATATGGGATAAAATCATCTATGCAAATCCGATAAAGCCAATACCCACGCTAAAGGAACTCGATCGTTATAAACCACTGGTCACGTTTGACAATGAAGATGAAATAGCGAAAATCGCTACCTATGCACCGAACACAGGTCTTGTTTTACGAATAAAAGTACCGAACACGGGAGCAATGGTAGAGCTTTCCTCCAAATTCGGTGCAGACCCTGGTGAAGCTGTTGATCTTATAGACAAAGCTTTTAAAAGAGGACTGGTGGTCGAAGGTTTAAGCTTCCATGTCGGCAGTCAATGCACAAATTTCCAGAATTATATTCAAGCCCTTAATCTGGCGTCCAATATTTTCAGGGAATCTTGGGAAAGAGGATATAAAGAGGTAAAAATACTTGATATTGGCGGCGGTTTTCCAGCTCCCTATGACAACAATGTAAAACCTTTTGCAGAGCTTGCAGTAATGCTCAATTCAGAATTTGACAGACTCTTTCCACCCGACATTGAAATCATAGCCGAACCCGGAAGGTTTTTAGTGGCGACTGCCGCCTGCGTCGTGATGGAGATTATTGGCACAGCGTATCGTGACGGTAAAAAATGTTATTACGTGAATGACGGAGTTTATCATACTTTTTCAGGGATTATCTTTGATCACTGCCAATATTATTTAAAATCCTTCAAAGAAGGGAATGAGAAAATGTGTGCGGTTTACGGCCCTACCTGTGATGCTCTCGACACAATCACTATGGCCAATCTCTTACCTGAAGAGCTTTCGATAGGGGATTTACTCTACAGTGAAAATATTGGCGCCTACAGTCATGCCTCATCGACTTTCTTCAATGGTTTTCCGCCTGCAAAGGTTTTGCATATAAATCAATAGTCGGCGAACTCACTGCCGGAGCTTCAACGCCTTCGGATCCAGGCACCGAAGGCGGCTGAAACCGCACAGGAGCTTCAGCGATTTTCTGGTAAAGCTTGATGAGAAAGAGATGCTCAGGCCAGTTCAACAAAAATGTTGCAAGTGCTTCCCACACCGAAACCCATGCTACAATGGTAAGTCCTTCGGCAAAAACGGTGTTGAGAAATGAGGGGGTTCCGTCAACGGCAAAGAGATGATTGACCCATAACGAGAGACCGAGAATGATGATACCTGTAACGAGAAGCGTTGCTGAGGTTCTCAGCATTTTGTTCATGGCCCCGAGTTCGAGCTCCCGCAGGTAGATAAAAAATTTATGAACGCTGGTACGTACCCGCAACATGTACTCTTCGGAAGGATAGCACTCAAACATAAAACGGATAACAAAATCAACCTTCCCTATTTCACGCACACACTCGGTGAGATAATAGGCGAGATCTTCATCAAGATCCTTTTTGTGGTAGGGCGCGGTTTTGTCGAAATTTTCATAAAGATCCTCTACACGCCTTGCGGCCACATCAACGATAAGAAGACCATCAACAGTATGCTCGTAACGATCAACGATTCTTTTGGGCACTGGTAACGAATTAGGTTGGTGCTATAGTGTATATTACTTAAAAAAAGTAATTACAAATATTTTTTTCTTCCAAGTTAACGACTTTTTAAAAGAAAAGGGCGAGTGGAAATTTATAAAGCCTTGGTAATGTTTTCGAGTATTCATTTCAATAGTTCAAAACATTTTTTGTGATTATGCATAACAAACAAAATGTACTCTTCCTCTGTAACGACAACTCAGCCCGGAGCCAGATGGCTGAAGGATTGCTCCGTCATGCAGCAGGCGACCGTTTCGAATCATTAAGTGCGGGACTTGAACCCGAACTGCAATTGCATCCATTGGCTATAGCAGTTATGGAGGAAATTGGCATTGATATCAGCTCGCAGATACCAAAAGGGGTAGATATCTATCTCGGAAAAACCATGATTCACAACCTTATGATTTTGTGCGACAAGGCACAATCAACCTGTCCGAGGGTCTGGCCAGGAACACCGTTTCAAAAACGATATTATTGGCCCGTCAACAATCCGGAGGATAGTACAGGAACATCAGAAGAGAAGCTGGCGGCATATCGAGAGGTGCGCGACGAACTGAAGGAAAAAATTACTTCATGGCTGAACGAAGTTACAACACACTCTGTTGCAGGAATCGAAATTCAGTAGCAAGGAATGTGCGCAAAAGATGACGTTATGTGATTATGTTTCACTCCAAGTTTACCGCTTGTATCATATTTGATTCGTTATACTCCCTTGAAATCTTTCTCCTTCTTCCGTCGTTTTAATTACCTTCTTTGGCATGGCAAAAAAGCAGCACAGCATCAAGCCCACTCCCACTCCCTCTACCGAACTACGTAAGCCAGACGAAGCACACCTGCATCAAAAAAAAACCAGCACTCAGGACTCAGCACTCAATACAAGGATGGAACTGGAAAAAAGTCTCACCAATATAACCGGCCAAAAACAAACAGAAAGCGAACTCCACAGGCTGACTCGCGCACTCATAGCAACCAACCATTGCAATCAGGCAGTGATTCATAGCACCGATGAAATGGAATTACTGCAAAAAATATGCAGCATCATGGTTGATGTCGGCGGCTACCGCATGGCATGGGTTGGCTATGCTGATCAGGACGATGAAAAAAGCATTCGCACCGTTGCCCAGGCAGGATTCGAGAATGGTTACCTCAAGTCAGTCAGACTTACCTGGGCAGATGTTCCGCTCGGTCAAGGACCGACAGGAACGGCTATCCGCACCGGCATGCCATATATCATGCGTGATATGCAGTCAGACCAGAGGTTCGAACCATGGCGCAATGAGGCACTCAAACGCGGCTATGCTTCATCCCAGAGTCTTCCCCTGAAAACAGACAAAGAGGTCTTCGGGGCCATAACCATATACTCAGAATTACCCAATGCCTTTGATGGAGAGGAGACAACGCTTCTTACAGCACTTGCCGACAACCTCGCATACGGCATCACCTCGTTGAGAAGCAAGAAGGCGAACCAGACAGCAGAAGAAAAAATAAAGCAAAGTGAAGAGCGCTTCAGGGTGATGTTTGAGAAGCATTCCGCCATAAAGATGGTTATTGACCCCGTTACCGGCAAAATCATCAACGCCAATCAGGCAGCAGCAGACTTTTATGGGTGGTCGGTAGAAGAACTCCGCACCATGCACATACAGCAAATCAACACACTCTCCCCTGAACAGGTGAAGAGTGAAATGGAAAAAAGCAGATTGTCCGTAAAAAAACAGTTTGTCTTTCAACACCGGAAGGCTGACGGCTCTCTTCGCGATGTTGAAGTATTCAGCAATCTCATTGCAATCGAAGGAAAAAACCTTCTCTATTCAATCGTTCATGACATCACCGACCGTAAACTTGCAGAATCAAAAACAGAGGAAATCAAGGAGCGCTACGAAGCAACCATTGAAGCCGCCCAAATTGGCACCTGGGACTGGAATGTCCAAACCGGTGAAACCATTTTTAATACCCTCTGGTTCGAAATCGTAGGATACACCCTGGAAGAACTTGCCCCGGTTAGCATTCAAACCTGGATAGATCTGTCACACCCGGATGACTTCAATACATCAACAGCCATTATAGAAAAACATTTCAACGGTGAATTGGAGCACTATGAATGCGAATGCCGGATGAAACATAAAAACGGCCACTGGGTATGGGTGCTCGATCGTGGTAAATTATTGACCAGGACACCGGATGGCAAACCATTGCGCATGCTCGGAACGCATACTGACATCACCGGGCGAAAAAACATACTGACAGAACTCATTGCCGCCAAAGAGCATGCTGAAGAGAGCGACCGCCTGAAATCAGCATTCTTAGCCAACATCAGCCACGAGATACGTACCCCCATGAACGGCATTCTCGGCTTTTCAGCACTGCTCAAAGAGCCGCACCTCACCGGAGAAGAACAGGAAGAGTATCTCGATCTTATTGAACAAAGCGGCCAGCGCATGCTCAATCTCATCAATGACCTCATCG
>CAIPYV010000006.1 GCA_903869365.1 uncultured Chlorobiaceae bacterium | reverse complement strand
CTTTGTTGTCGAGACCAAAAACAGCCTGTTTACCGATGACCTGCGTGACAAGAAGAGTGCAAAGATTGAGTGCGGCAAGGCCCACTTCAAGGCACTCAGTGTTGGCGAAACTCCTGCAAGGTATGTTGTGGCCCGGTCGTTGGATGATGTGCTGGTGCGCTCCGCAACGCCCGACTGCTAACACGCAGACACCCCGGGAACAAGCCTATAGAAATGCTATTCGTAGCTTTGTAACTGCAGAAGACAACCGCGATTACAATCGACTGTCCGGCTACTTTAGTGAGTAAAAACGTAAGTCACCCTGTCACCAAAGAGACGCAGTCAAATCTCGAGCAACTCGCCACAGCCTGTACGCTCATGCAAGCAAAAAGCCCGCCTTCGCTACTCCCAACCCCTCCCCGACCACCCGCAAATGCAGTGCAGAGTACAGCCCTGCACTTGCTCACCTCACCTCAACCCGACCCACCAGAACCATAAACAAACCGCTCAACAGCGCCCGCCAATCGCTTTTGGTTGCGGCATTGCTTGGGCGTTGAGATAGCGCTTTTGAGGCTGCTATTTTTTTGTCAATAGTTATACTGTGTAACTGATTTTTTAGGATATTGTTACGAAATATAGTCGGCGCTTTAAACGCAGTTGTCATATGGAATGCATGAACTCTTGTAAAATAAAGCTTGACATCGAAGCCTCTATTGCTTACATTGCAGGCAATAATACCTGCCACGCTTCCCACCTGAACAGCGCACAAGGGCAGGTTTTCGCTTTTTACGGGGTTTTCTCTTTTAATCTCAGAAGCTGAAGCCCATGTTATACAGCAAACCCGCAGTATCAATCCCCGACCAAATAACGAAACTGAAAGCAAGGGGGCTTGCCACAGCCCAATCATCCCTTCATCGTTCCGGTAACCTTTGAGCAAATCATAGAGCTCTATGTTTTTGATCGAAAATTGAGGAGCCTGGTGTTCGATGCCATGGAAAAAATTGAAATTGCCATTCGAACACAAATTATTTACCAATGGGCAATGCCACATGGCAGCCATTGGCAGCTAAACGAAGCGCTTTTCAGGGATGTCAATCGTTTTAACAACCAGATTATCTCGCTGAAAACAGAAATCAGTCGTTCCAACGAAACGTTTATTGAGCATTACAAGAACACCTATACCGAACCTCTTGATCCACCATCATGGATGAGTCTTGAAGTGAGCAGTTTTGGCTTGTTATCTCAAATGTTCCGGAATCTGCAAAAAAGCCCCGAAAAAATCGCAGTGGTCAAGCATTTCGGGCTCAACAATATCGAACTGCTCGAAAACTGGATGCTCTGCTTCAGTCATATCCGCAACACATGCGCACATCACGGTCGCCTATGGAACCGCAGGTTGACAGCCCATATCACCTTACCAAAAAAGCCCTCAAAACCAATTATCCTAAACAGAAATATTTGGCCATACAAGCCCTACGCCGCATTATGCTGCATGCAATACATCCTGCAAACTATCAGCCCCGACACCTCATTTAAAGAAGGTCTTAAAACACTTATGAAATCCTGCCCCCTCAAACAGGAAAAAGAGATGGGTTTCTCGGAAGACTGGCGATCAGACCCGTTTTGGAAATGACATCCCCAAATCTTTACCCCGATATCGTATATTTACCAATCAACGCAGAACCGCAGGGTAGGGAAGCCTCCCTCGGAGCACCCATAAAACAGCCGTCCCTTCCCGGTAAAGGAATCGCTGCAACGCTCCACCGGCCTCTTCACACTAAACGTCTTGCTCAAGCATGATCATCGTATTCGACAGCAACGACTTCCTCTACGACCTCTTCCCGCAGGCAAAAGAGCACGGCCAAAACCGTGACGCCGATAAAGTATTTTAAGATCAAGCAAATTCAACTCAGCACAGATGAGTCTCCCGTATCATCCAAAACAAGGCACCATTGTTATTTGTGATTTCAAAGGTTTTGTTTCTCCTGAAATGGTTAAGCGACGGCCGGCAGTGATCGTTTCTCCTCGGTTGCGTAAAAGAGAGGGCCTTTGTACCATTGTCCCTTTAAGTACTACGCCACCGAAGGTTATTGAGGCTTACCACTACAAGTTGTACATTGACCCGGTTCTTCCAGAGCCCTATGACGCTGAATTTTACTGGGTAAAAGCCGATATGGTCTATACCGTGTCATTAGACAGGCTTTCTCTGCCATTCTTCGGAAAAGATCAGGGTAAAAGGAGTTACGATAAGAGAGCTATAAGTAAAGATGAACTTTTTACTATCCAGCAATGTATTTTGGCTGGATTAGGAATAATCCCTTGACGATGACTCCACAAAAGAGTATATTGATCCCGTACCCGCTCTCCTGACTTGTCAGGATCGGGCTTAAGTCCACTTCGGTGGCCGCCATGCAAGAGAAAATCAATTTAGCATGGTGTCTTATTAAGGCCCCGTATTCGTACTGGGCCTTTTTTTTGCCCTTATCACCACGGAGCAATTAAAAAAGCCCATCATTGCACTAAGAAGGATACCCTTCAACGGCCAGAGGCCGACCTTCATGCAAAACAGGCTGATGATATTTCAAAACAGAGAAGAGAGAGAAAACAAAAAGGCTCCGGAAATAGTCCAAAGCCTCATTGTTGACCGGTAATAGCCCAATCCTTTGACCTATTTTATGGGGAACGTGCTTTTTTTGCAATGTATTTTTTTGCAAAAAAGCCTGCAAGCATCATGATGACGTCGTAGCATCCAGCTAAAACCGCAAGGCTCGGTGCACATCTTGATGCATCGAGCCTCGAAACTCCTTCCTCCTATCGTGGTAGGATGAGCAAACACTTACAGAACAGTACTTGAAGGCAAAAAGAAAGGCCGCTGATTTGCCACGCTGGTACAGCAGGCCGAGACCTCGATAGATTCAAAGCCGATAGGCCATCAATTCGCTTATAACATAAGGGATTTTTTAACGATGTCAATCGGAAAAATGAGCTGCTTTATCGAATGACCACCTGCATCAAACCTTTCCCAGCAGAGCGCCGCACTCCGCTTCGCTCCGTTTGCGCAGCCCGGCCAAGCGCGCAGGCCAACTGACGCAGGCCCGCACTGCCCTCATCCCCGCAACGCTTTATCCCAAAACCCACCCAACAGCGCACTGCAAGCCTTCCTCCACCTCCACGGGAAGAACTCGCTTCATTCCGCCCGCCGTTCCGCTTCGCTCCACCGCAGCTCCATGAAACGACCCGCTCCGCCTCCAGAAGGTGCAGAGCGCCGTATTACAAATCAGGCAGCATCATGACAAAAAGCAAAGCGCCCTGATCGGAGTACCGACAAGGCGCCCATAAAAACCCATCTGCGCGACTACTGTCCCGCATAAAATAATACACCACCAACACTTCCAGCAGTCAAAACTCTTGTGTACATCGATTTCGCAAGTCTTCAGTAAAAGAGGTTGTCATCAGCGTTTTATGTCGATCCGAATAAGCAGCAGAAATACAATTGATTAAATAGTATAACTGTTTGCCATTTTTTAAATTAGCAGTGTTTTGAATCGTGAACGTGTGGTGTCTTATAAAGGCGACAATTCAAAAAATCGCGGATTAGGCAGATCCAACTAATTATTGTTAGGGATTGAAGAATGATGATAAACAAGAACGAAATACCGATTTGGAGCGCGGCAAGACCTTGGACAAAGGAACAGATAGTATCATCCACTTTCCAAGATTTGAAGAAGACGCTGCAGACGGTAAATGTCAACAAAAATGTCGCGGTTTTTAAAAAAAATTGCCACTAATAATCGGGGTTTAAGACCACCGTCTGAGGAGCCTCCCATACCTTGACTTTGCGAGTGCCCCAACGCTCAGGAAACGCCTCTTTTGCCTTCATGATTGTCGCATTTCTTTGCTTGAAAATAGCCTCTGCATCATGGTACCGCACTTGCGCCGGTGTAACGTAATCCAAACCGGAATGCAGGTGAGTGTGGTTATACCAGTCCACAAATACCGCCATCCACTCCCTGGCATCTTCGATCGTTTCAAAAGAACGGGGATAACTCCCTTTGTATTTCATCGTCTTAAACCATGACTCAATATACGGGTTGTCATTGCTGGTACGAGGACGGTTATGAGACACGTTTATGCTCAGTTGTTGAAACAATGCCATCAGGGTTAACCCTTTCATAGGATGACCATTATCAGCATGAATTGCAGTTCCTACAGCTTTATGCTTGAGCAGTGTTGCCGCAAAAAGTGCTTTACTGTAGTCGACGCTTTCTGTCTCCTGAATTGCCCATCCAACAATGGATCGGTCATAAATATCAAGAATAACATAAGCATAATAAAATAAGCCTTTTACTACTCGTGGCATCCAAGTAATATCCCAGCACCAGACTTCATTTGAGTTATTGGCGACGCGCTCTGGTGGCTTCGAATGATACTTCCTAACGTTCGTCTTACTGCGATGATGCACTTGATCAGCCGCTCTTAATACACGATAAATTGTGCTTACCGATGCCAGATAATGCCCTTCATTTAAGAGTTCTGCGACAATTTCATAGGGATTTTTATCTCTATATGTAACACTATTACAAGTCATAAGAATCTCTTTACGTTGTTCACTATCCAGTTTCCGAACCACTCGTTTTGGTGCACCTTGCCGTCGGTCTTTCAGCCCAATACCTTTCCATCGTTGTAACGTTCGAAACGATATTCCTATCAGTTGACACGCTTTTGCATACCTGGCACCATTGCCGTGCGCTTCTTCGATCAGCGGTATTAACAGTGCCTTATCTTTTTCGGCAATCTGTCGTCCTCGTGCTCCATCATAACATCCTCGAGCTTTTTTTTTAAAATCAATAATGCCGCTGCTTCCGCTAACGCCTTCTCTTTGCGATACAACTCTTTTTCAAGCTCTATCACTCTTTTTTTTAATACGTTAACTTCTTGATTTTTCAAATCTTGTTTTTGACTCATCATCTCGCGTAGCTCCTGATCCCAGAGAGTTAAATGTTCTGAATGCAAGCCCCTTTCCCGTAAAAACGTCCCTTTCTCCGCTTCTGATATGCTGGCAGCTTCTTTAATGAGAAGATACTTTTCTTGCGCATTAATGAACCGTGGGCTTGTTTCTTCGATAAGCAACTGACTGCCTGCAGCCTGCTTGACCCAGTTCCGAATCGTTTGATCGTTAAGACCCATTTCCTCACTCACCTTGGTAATGCTCTCGTTATTTGGGGGCAAAACCCGTCTTAAAATGCTTACCTTTATTGATCTCGAATAGCCCATTTTGTCTCCTTGGTTGAGGCGAGTCGGGTAACAGCAGCACATTACTGCACCGCCGTCCCCTAAGAACCGAGCAAGCGATTTTCACCGCACACGGCTCAAGCCTCTGCAAAGGCGCCTTGCGGCACCCGACAACACCGCAGTGTTGATTTGGTTCTCTGTT
>CAIPYV010000005.1 GCA_903869365.1 uncultured Chlorobiaceae bacterium | reverse complement strand
ACTGGTACCCTTGAGCAAGTTGTCTCGGAAACTGTGCAGCAGGACATAAGCTGCCGAGTGCAAAAATAGCCGAAACTGATTGGCAAGAAAACGGTGACAGGAGGTACGGTCGCTTTTCGTGTAGGTCTTGTGATCCTTTATGTACAACTCATCATTTCCTCGAGCACAGTAGATATCCTCGTAGAGCGCTTTGGCCTTAGCTTTATGCATATCGGTGCTGATAAAACGGACGTTCAACTTTCCAATGTCGGTCATCTCGACTTTGGCGACAACGGTGCGAGGCTTGCTCCAGCTCTGTGCCTGGTACATGAAAGCGTGATAGCGTTTGAAGCCTGCTGGTTGTTTCTCTACGTATTTAATCAGGGGTTCGACATGTTTGAGCAAAACGTTATTGCCGGTCAGACCGGTCACACTATAGCAATCCGTTTAACGTACGAAACGATCTCTTTACCTCCTGGGCGCTTGCCCGGTCGCAGTATTGTGGTGATCAGTTTGCCACTGAACCCTTCATACACATGCAGATGCTGATAGCAGGTCTCCTGATGATAACCGTTGAACAGGGCCAGTTGCTGATTGCCGTGAACAACATCATCAGTATCATCAAAATCCAGGACAATGACCTCGGGAGACTCGGTATACGAAGCGAGAAAATGATCCACAAAGTTCGACTTGTCATCCCGTTTTTTGACGATTTTCGCCTGGATGTGCTCAAAATGGGTGAGGCGGAAAAAGTCAAGCTCAGTTGGGGACAAAAAGGTTCCGATTTTCCGATGCAGCCTTATCATCTTTCTGATTGCTCCATTCGCTTCATCTGTCTTGCTACAGCACTTCTGCAGCCATTTCCACCATCAGCCATTGTGATTGATGAACCGGAACTTGGCTTGCATCCAGAGGCTATCCGGATTCTTGGTGAACTTATTCAGGATGCGGCTAAGCGGACTCAGATCATTGTTGCCACGCAATCTCCTCTGTTGCTTGATCAGTTTTCCATTGAGGATATTGTTGTCGTGAATCGCAAAGAGGGTCAATCCACTTTTGAACGATTAAATCTTGAAGATTTCAATGAATGGCTGAATAATTATTCTGTGGGCGAGCTCTGGTCGAAGAATGTCATCCAGGGAGGTACGAGCTATGCATAGTCTATTTCAGTGATACACCTTGTCTTGCCGCAAAGTTAGGAGTGCAACATAGAAAAATCGAAGAGATTCTTAAGGAATGCGGAGAGCCTGAGAAGATCAACGATCATACCACGACAGCTCCGTCTAAAAGACTGGTAAAACTCTCTGATCGGTTCAAAAAAAACTTCAACTGGAATTGCAATTGCCGCAGCAATCGGCATCCCGAAGATGCGAGAAGCTTGTCCGTTGTTCAATAACTGGGTAACAACACTCGAAAATTTGGAGCACTGACAGTCCAAAGCGCTTTTCTTGAGGGTGATACAGCGGTTGGTAAAGCACTTCTGCGAGATCTTGTAAATTCGACTATTGGTTTTGAAGGATTAGCAAAAGAAGTTGATAAATCCAGTAGAAGTTTACATCGCATGTTGGCACCATCGGGTAATCCGAGAATGGAAAACATATTTCAAGTTATTCATGCCTTAAAGAAGAAAGAGGGTATCAGCTTCAAGCTAACCTCTTCATATACCAAAGAGAACCAGCACATCGATGCATAAGAATCGTGCGAACACTCCAGATATTAACAAACTGGTTGAAAATATTAGACCGCTCGCAACACAGATACAGCAACTCGCACGGCAAGCTGAAGTACTCTATGCACAAGAGGTTGATGCGATAATAAAAGATCAGGATATCAATCCACAACGGATTGAGCGCTGCCTTGATGGAGTTCTTGATTTTTGCTTTGACGAGAAAATGCTGCAGTTATTCAAAAAGCTCTGCCGCCATTATTATACAATTGATCCCGTTGCGACAAGTGCATTAAGAAAGACTTTAGGCAAGGATAAAATGTGTTATTTTACTCCGTATCCGGCGATGTTATTATTTTGAGAGACCTTGAAAAGAATTTTAAAGATAAAAATATGACCGTAGTCGCTGAGCGAATTTTTAAAGATGCGCTTGGTTTACTTCCTGTTGAAAGAGCGGAGCTCATCGAAAAACTTTTTCAGAGTTTTGATCGTTCCGCGAGCAGCAATGTCTCAGCAAATGATCTTAACTGAATCATATACACCAGACTGGATCATTAGGTAAATTATAGCCAGACACAATAGGTCGATATACTCCACATTACAGAGGAAGGGAAGTGAAAGATCCATTGTAGTGCTACCGATTAACATTGAATTCAAGCAAGTTTTCCAGACACCAGATCGCGCTAACGCCGCACCCTCCAGCTATAGCCGGTCATAATATCGTGGCGCACAAGGTGTCATTCGACAAGCGTTTTCTGGATTTTGAGCTGAAACGGGCGAAACGGGCATATACAGGCGCTTGTGGCTGCTCTTTGCTCTGAATGCAGGTATTAAGCACCTCCCTAATTTGTACGTCAAAATTGTACTTCTTGTTTTGATATCCATCTCATGTACATTATATTTGTACAAAAAAAAGGAGTAAACCGATGACAACTATAGCGGTGAGCGAATTACGGGCAAATCTCATGAAAGTCCTCGAAGAAATAAAACATGGTGCGCAAATTCAGATCACGTCACGCGGAAAAGTAGTTGCTCAGCTCGTTCCAGCAGATGCTGCACAAGAAAATGCTAAAGCCGTACTCCAACAATTGAGTTCTGGAGCTTTTATCGGAGATGTCGTCTCACCTATCGAAGAAACCTGGAATGCGGTTAGCCAATGATCATGCTTGATACGCACATCATAATCTGGGACGCATTGCAACCGCAAAAACTATCCCCAAAAGCAAGGAAAATGATAGATCAGGCAAATGAAATGGGCAAGATATTCATCGCTGATATATCGCTTTGGGAAATTGCTATGCTCATGGCCAAAAAACGCCTGGTTATTGATGCGACATATGCTGAGTTCATCAGCCTTATAAGGGCAGCAAATCACTACGTATTTGAGAGGATCACTCCAGAAATTACTGACCTGTCTGTTTCTCTTAATTCTGGAATAAACTTAGATCCCGCAGATAGGCTTATATGTGCAACTTCAATTGTTCGGGGCACACCGCTTGTGACAGCAGATTCAAATTTACGAGCATCAAAACTTGTGAAGACAATTTGGTGAATCAAGTTCTTGCTATACCTGGTTGTTCAACCAATGTTTATATTAAACGTAATAACGGAGTATCTTGTATGTCGTTATGGAATTCAGCCACAGGGCAATTGCGATCAGTCATTGAATGGAAAAATCCTGATGCGGATGTTCTTTTCCATCGGTGGACAAATAATGGAGATGAGATCAAAAATGCCTCGAAACTTATCATTGCACCTGGACAAGGCGCGATCTTTGTTTATGAGGGTAAGCCGCAAGCTGTTATTACCGAGCCTGGCATTACAGATTTGAAAACAGAAAACATCCCCTTCTGGACTACGATCACAAAATTCATGCAGGCGTTCCAAAGTGAGCACAAGGTCGGGATCTATTTTTTTCGGACAGCTGAAATTTTGAACCAGGGTTGGGGGACACCAGGGCCTGTGAAATATATCGATCCGCAGTACAAGTTTCCTGTTGGGATGAAAGGTTTTGGGAATTTCTCTTTTCGTATCTCAGATCCGGGAAGTTTCTTTATTAATGTTATGGGTCAGAAAGATGAGTTCTTGGTTGATGAACTCCGTCTTGTTATTGTGGCAAGGCTTATCCAGCCACTTACAGATTTTCTTGCTGAAGCCAAATTCGGGTACAATGAAATTGATGCCAACAGGAATGAAATTGCTGATGGTTTGAAGGGAAAGGTAGCGCCGATTTTCCTGACACTCGGTTTTGAGCTTAAGGATTTTCGTGTCGAAAATACTGATTTTGATGATGACACAAAGCATCGAGTGCAACGGATTGCAGATATGCAGGCTGAGGCACAGGCGGCCCAGGCTGTAGGTTTGAATTTTGCTCAAGTTCAACAGTTAGCAGCTCTTCGAGATGCGGCTCAGAACCAGGGCGGGGTGGCTGGTATGGGAGTTGGCCTTGGTGCGGGCGTTGGAATGGGTCAAGCAATGGCCGGCATGATGACCAACATGAATGCACCGCAAACTGCAGTGGAAGATCCAGTGGCCAAGCTTACTACATTGAAACAGATGCTCGACAACAACCTCATCAACCAACAAGAATACGATACGAAAAAGCAGCAAATTCTTGCACAACTGTAATTGATATTATGAGATCCAGGCACGTTTTACAGCTCCTTTTTATGTGCACTTTTGCCTTTCTTGGTATTCCTTTCATCAGTGAGGAGCTTATTGCACGGGCTGGGGGAGGTGGTGGAGGAAGCCATGGCGGAGGAAGCCATGGAGGGGGAGGCGGGCACAGTAGTGGTGGATCCTCCAACTGGGGACATTCCTCTAACTCCTATAGTGGATCCAGCCATTCCGGTTTTTCTCCATTCTTGACAGCTATTATTCTCATTGCACTCCTCTACCTGGCATTCAGAGTTGTTTTATTTTTAAAGAAAGCTTCGAATGCAACGAACGCCACAAGAGTCGGCAATGAAAAAAAGTCCTTTGAGCAGGTCGATGGATGGAAAGAATTTATTGCAACGAATCCGAACTTTAATGTATCAGAATTCTTGTTGAAAGTTCACAAAGCCTTTGTTGAAGTTCAAACATCCTGGTCTGAACAAAATACGAATCGCATGCGCAGGTTCATTACGGACGGTGTCTATCAGCGGTTCAACACCCAGTTCAAGATGATGCAGCTTCTTCAGCAGACTAACCCTGTAAGCAATATCAACATTGCGAATATATGGATCGATAAGATCGAACAGGACGGTATGTATGATATTATGCAGGTTGGAATCGAAGCCAGCATGGACGATAAGTTCGAATGTGCCCTTAACCATGAGCTGGATGAAGAGGGTGTAGAGGATTTTGTCGAGTTCTGGTCTTTCATACGCAAGCGCGGAGTATCGAAAAAAGACATCTATGATTCAGATACATGTCCTAACTGTGGCGCGCCCCTGCCGGAGAATATAGGCGAGGTTTGCAAATGTTCATATTGTAATGCAATGGTCAACTCTGGTGAGTTCGACTGGATACTTTCCGAAATTACCCAACAAGATGATTACTACAGCAATGATCTGTTTTCAGAAAAGCCTGGTAATCTGGCCACAACACTACATGACATGGTCTCAGTTTATGGCGATTTTTCAGTACAACTGGTTGAGGATAAGGCTTCAAACGCATACATGCAGATTATGGCTGCAAAAGCCATGCATGATCCTTCAGTGATGCGCAGGTTTGTTTCAGATGAATTATTCCAGCAACTTGCTCCAAAGCTTGAAAAAAATCAGGAGATTTTCAATCGCATTTTCCTGAACAAAGTAACTCTCATTGGAGTACAGAAGAAGGACAATAAAAATATCCTCATCTTTGCAATCATCTGCTCGATGCAGCGAGTGCTGGTTTCGAACAAGAGGATGGAGCTGGTAGATCCGGACATTATCACAAAGGAAGAAGTCATTGTTCTGACCCGCGATGCCCAGGCTGGGGTCGGAAAGGGCTCAATCTATCAACATAATTGCCCATCTTGTGGTGGTCCAGTCAAAGACACGCTTGACATTAAGTGTTCGTTCTGCGGAAGTCTGCTCAACAGTACAGCGAATGACTGGGTAGTCAGCGCCCTGATGAACCGCTCAGAATTCACTAAAAATCAACAAATGAACCATTAAGCTGCTTCTTAACCAAACCCTCTTGTTCTCATGAAAATTGGTATTAGGAAACCATCACTCAAATAGCGCATAGCTTACGGTTTTACATCAGAAGCGACTTTCATACGTACTATTCTGCTGGGATTGGAAACAGCGCCATTGTTGTATTGCGAACCGGCCTTGATCTTGTCCACAAATTCCATTCCGGATACCACATGTCCCCAGACCGTGTATTGCCCATCGAGGAATGGCGCTGGCGCAAAGCAGATGAAAAACTGGCTGTCGGCACTGTTGGGGTCAGAGGCGCGTGCCATTGAGACGGTTCCCCGGATATGCTGCACGCGGGAAAATTCTGCTTGAAGCTTTTGGCCGGAACCGCCGGAGCCGTCACCGAGCGGATCGCCGGTCTGTGCCATAAATCCAGGTATAACTCGGTGGAAGGAGAGTCCGTCATAAAAACCTTTACGGGTCAACTCTTTGATGCGAAGCACATGGCGGGGGGCGATATTTGGAAGCATCTGAATGACGACACGGCCTGTTGGAAGGTCGAGATAGATCGTGTTTTCAGGATCGAGTGCTGGTGCGGCAGAAACGGACAACGGAAGTAAGGCGGTCACAAGCCCAAAAAAGACAATAATAATTCGAAATGTTTTTTTCATAATAAGTTACCTGTTAAGTTCGGATAAATAGCATGGCGAAGTATACCAAGAGTGAAGTGAGATAGCGATATTGATAACCCAATTTTGATTATGAAAACCCTTTTCTTAACCAGTAACGACGCAGTCAGTTCTCCCTTATCCAATTGGTTGGCAAAGCGTGGCGAACTCATCGAATGGCATGAAAAGCTTGACAAAAAGACCATAATCGATATGCATCCCGATATCGTTATCAGCTATTCCTACCTGCATATTCTGAAAGCCGAAGTGTTAGATACACTTCCTGACCGCTTCATCAATTTACACATCTCATTTCTTCCATACAATCGCGGGTTTAACCCTAATATATGGTCATTCCTTAAAAATACACCAAAGGGCGTCTCTATTCATCTCATGGACCCCGGCATCGATACTGGTAATATTCTCGTACAAAAAGAAGTCACTTTTGATGAAAGCTCAGAAACAATTGGTCACTCATACCGTGTATTACACAAAGAAATTGAGACACTCTTTTATGACAACTGGGATGGATTGTACGATGGCATTATCAAAGGTATCCCTCAAGTAGGTGAGGGGAGCTTTCACTATGCCAGAGAGTTTGCAAGAATCAAAGATCAATTGCTGGGTGAAGAGGGTTGGGAGGTACCGATATCTACCTTGAAGAAGCGCTATGAGCATGTAATCGCCATCAACAGCTCCGAAAACCAGCCAGCCAACATGGGGGCTTGAATAACATCCATTACTCCTTGCTCCTTTTCCTATGTTAGGGTAGAAAACAAGGTGCAAAAAATCGTATCTTGGCATAACTGACTGAGTCCCAGACAGCACGATCGCAAATGGACTCCGTAATGTAATTTTTCACGTAAAAGTCCGGGGAATTGGTGAATATAAAGGATGTTACGCTATCGGTAGCCGATGAGGTGCAGGTTTTTCAACGCAAGTACAAACAGGTGCTGCATGCACAGAATACCCTGGTCGACAAGGTTACCCGTTATGTGTTAAAACAGCAGGGAAAACAGATTCGTCCAGTCCTTGTCATGCTTTCTGCTAAAATATGCGGAGGGGTTACTGAATCCAGTTATCGGGCCGCTATCATGGTCGAACTGTTGCATTCGGCGACGCTCATTCATGATGATGTTGTGGACAGTGCTGAGATGAGGCGGGGTCTTCCATCGATTAATGCCTTGTGGAAAAATAAGATATCAGTTCTTATCGGCGATTATCTTCTTTCCAAAGGGCTTTTGTATTCGCTTGAATTCAAGGACTATGGCTTTTTACACATGGTCTCGGAAGCGGTACGCCGGATGAGTGAGGGGGAGATACTTCAGATACAGAAAACCCGAAGCCTCGATATTTCAGAAGAGGACTATTTGAGTGTCATTTCAGATAAGACGGCCTCGCTGATCTCTTCGGCCTGTGCTATGGGTGCGATGAGCGCAACAACTGATGAGGGGGTTATTGCCTCTTTGAAACGTTATGGTGAATATCTTGGTCTTGCGTTTCAGATCCGTGATGATACCCTTGATTATACCGGAGATTCAAAAAAAACCGGCAAGCAGATGGGGATTGATATCAAGGATAAGAAAATAACTCTTCCACTGATTTACGCCCTCAATCATGCCTCGAGTGCTGAACAGAAGACGATCCGCTCAATTTTGAAAAGTTCGCGAAAACGTGCGGTGAAAAGTAAAGAGGTTATTGCTTTTGTCACCAGCAAGGGCGGGCTTGATTATGCCACTGAAGTCGCTGAGGGTTTTGCTGAAAAAGCCGTAGCCTCGATTCTTCCTTTTCCCGATTGTTCGGCTAAAACTTCGTTACTGCAGCTTGTTGATTTTGTGATGAATAGACAGTATTAGCCAGAAATAACCGTTAGCAGTGAGATGAAAAAAGCAGCTTTAATCGTTTTTTTTCTTATCGGGATCGTTGTGATAATCGACAAACTGGTTATGCCTCTGTATATTTCACAGGGAAATGCCAAGGTTGTGCCTGACGTACTGAACATGAACTATGAAGATGCGTCGAAGAAATTACGTCGTGCCGGTTTGACTGCGATAAAGAGTTATCATGTTAAATATATCAGTGGGGTTGATGCCAATATTGTGCTCTCTCAGATGCCGGAAGCCGGCATGGAGGTCAAGCCGGGCAGAAACGTCTATCTGGTGGTCAACAAGCTTGAAAAGCCGAGTTTTCCCATGCCGGATCTTCTGGGAAGGCCCGAATTGGATGCACGGGAGACCGTTGCCCGCATGGATCTGAAACTTCAGAATGTACAGACCAGCACGGTCACAAAATATGAAGAGAACGGGCGAGTGCTGAGCCAGTCGATTCCGGCACAGACAATGGTGAGGTCAGGTAGTTCGGTCTCTGTTATTATCGGAAAGTTCGAGGCATCGCCTGAGGGGATGAAAAAAGTGACCATGCCCGATGTTCTTGGTATGTCCCTTGACCAGGCAAGACAGGCTGTCGCTGATGCAGGACTATCGCTGGGAAAGGTCACTACTGAATATTCTGCCAGTCTTGTTCCTAATACCGTTATCAGTCAGAAGCCTGCTGTTAATACCTATGTGTCGCCTGATCAAGCGGTTGAATTGACCGTTGTAACGTCAGAGTAGCTGAAGGTTACTTGTAGTTTGCTTTTTTATACTCCTCCCGAAGGTCTTTGATGCCTGTTGTCCGGTCGTTGCCGTCACTGATAAACCCGAAATATTCCAGAATGATGCGAATAACCAGCCACAGGCCGGCAAAAAGAATGGCAATTGATTCCCAGACGGCCGTAATGCTTTTTTTTATCATAAACAGTGTTGAAAACTATACAAAAAGGCCACTCCCTTAAGAATGGCCTTTTGGAATTGATAAAGGAGAGCGTCAGATCTCAGTCGGTAAGCGAGTCTTCCGCTTCATACCAGTCATCCGAATGTGAGCCGTGTTTTTTTCCTTTCTGTTCCCAACGGTAGTAAGCAGCAAGTTTTATTTTTTCTTCACGCTCCCTCTCCGTCAGTTCGATGTTGGCTTTTTTTCTTTTTTTTGGAGTTTTCTCTCCGTCTTCCTTCTCAGTTTTTCTTGCCATTGTTATTGTTCATGTTTTCATTGTCAAAAACCCCATAGTGGAATATTATATAATTCTCATGAAGAAAAAAAATATTCCCTTTACATTCGTAAGCGTAGAGCGTTATTTTTATCATGTCGGGATGCGTTTTCCAAGAGCATTGAAGGAGATGACCAGCAGGATGGTTATGGCCTCAATGATCATGAAGATATCCTTTGGTATATAAGCGTTGACCGTGAGCCCTCCATATTCGAGCATTCCAAAAAAAAGAGCTGAAAAAATAATCCACAACGGGTGAGCACCTGCAAGAAGAGCAACAGCGATACCCGTAAACCCTATTCCGCTGCTCATTCCAGCTTCATAGTAGTGCTTGTAGCCGAGAAGAATGTTTGCTGCCCCCAAACCTGCGGCAGCTCCGCCAAGCCCCATTGCTGTCAGAGTATGCATCCCTGCATTGATTCCTCCGTACCTTGCCGCTTCGGGCTGCAGGCCGGTAGCTCGCATTTCATAGCCAAACCTCGATTGAAAAAGAATAACCCAGAAGAGAAGTGCGACACATGGGGCAAGGAGTGTACTGAGATTTGCCGGCGATTTTGCGAACAATCCAGTCATGGCGTTAAAGGAAGGAATAATTGCAGCGTCAATGATCGGTGGCGTATGCACGGTGGATGGTATTGCAAAATGGTAGGTAAGCAGATACCCTGTAATGCCCTGGGCAATGAAATTCAGCATGATTGTGGCAATAACCTCATTGACCCCAAATCGTACCTTGAGCCCTGCGGCTAAAAGTGCCCAGCAAGCTCCAGCAGCCATTGCGGAAAAGATACAGAGGGAAATGGCTGGCAGAGAGGGTAGTGAGGCCGGCAGCAGAGCCCCCGTCATGGCAGCGGCAAAGGCCCCCATCTGAAGCTGGCCTTCTGCCCCGATATTGAACAGCCTGACCTGAAAGGGGAGTGCGACGGCAAGTCCTGCAAAGACAAGGGTTGTCATTCTGAACACCACCTGCCCGGTTCCATAAGAAGAGCCAAGTGTCGCCTGGAACATTTTCTGGAAAATCATGATCGGATCTCTGCCTACGATAACAATGACAAGAGTGCTGACAACGAGTGCAGAGAGGATAGAGAGAAGGGCAATGAGAAACTGTGCAGTTTTGCGATTCATCGTAAACGGGTTGTTCAGGTGATATAAAGGCCGATCTCTTTCTGGAACTCATCTTTAGAATTTCTGTTAAGGGCTACCTCATCCTGGCTGAATTCGTGGACAATCGACCCTTTATAGAGAGTGCCGATACGGGTTGAAAGAGCTGTTATTTCTTCCAGTTCTGAAGAGATGAGCAGTATTGCCATACCCTTTGAACGCGCTTCAATAATTTTATTGTGGATGGTCTCAATCGCACCGATATCAACCCCGCGCGTCGGCTGGGCAAGGATCAGAAGCGAGATATCCGGCCTGTTGAGCTCTCTGGCAAGGACAATCTTCTGCTGGTTGCCTCCAGACAGGGAGCTGAGCAGCTGGCTGGCCGGCGCAGTACACTGGACAGCATAGTCGGCAATCATTTGCCCGCAATAGCGGCTCACAGCCTTATTATCGAAACCTGCCCCGCGATGAAAAGCAGGCTCTCTGTGCCGTCCGAAAAGCAGGTTTTCTGAAACGGTATAATCAAGAATTACAGCATGTTTCAGTCGGTTTTCAGGAGTGAGGGAAATGCCCATGCGGGTGATTTCGGCCGGACACTTTCCCAAAACCGACCTTCCCTTGAGCGTTGCTTCGCCTGTCTGCAGCGTTCCAGCAGGAGCAAGGCCGTAGAGAGCCTGAAGCAGCTCGCTCTGTCCGTTACCTTCTACTCCGGCAATACCATAGATCTCTCCAGCTCTCACCTTGAAGCTGAGGTCATAAAGTTTTTTCTCGCCATGGGGTGTGCAAAATCCAAGCTTATTGACCTGGAGGACAGTGTCGCCTGGGTTTGATGGCGGATTTGTTACCCTTAACAGCACACTGCGTCCCACCATCATTCTTGCGAGTTCTGGTTTTGTGATCGACTTGGCCGGCATGCTGCCCGTGATCTCTCCTTTTCTCATGACGCTTACCGTGTCAGCCACCGATAACACTTCATCAAGTTTATGGGTAATGAGAATAATGGTTTTTCCCTTGTCACGGAGTGTCCGGAGCGTTGCAAACAGATGTTCGATTTCTGACGGAGTAAGTACTGCAGTCGGTTCATCAAAAATCATGATGGAAGCATTACGGAAGAGCAGTTTAAGGATTTCAACCCGTTGCTCCTCTCCAACGCTGAGGTTTGCTACGGTAGCATCAGGGTCGACGGCAAGCCCGAACTCCAGAGCATGTTTCTGGATAAGCTCTTTAAGAGTCTTCATGGGCAGGCGCTGAAACAGACTGGCATGCTCATTGCCGAGCATGATGTTTTCAGCTACCGTGAGTGTCGGTATCAGCATAAAATGTTGATGAACCATACCAACGCCCGCATCGATAGCGTCGCGAGGAGAGGTAAACTTCACAGGGTTGCCCTGTATGAAAACCTCCCCTTCCGATGGCTGCAGCATACCGTAGATAATTTTAGTCAGTGTGCTTTTACCCGCTCCGTTTTCACCCACAAGTGCGTGAATGGTGCCCTCCTCGACTGTAAGAGAGATATTGCTGTTGGCCGCAAAAGTTCCGAACCTTTTCGATATACCGCTCAAACGGACGGCAGCACCCATTGCTTCTTGATGTTCAGTGGTTTATACCCAGCTCAGGACAGTTTTAATGGATTCCTTGCTGTCAAGTGCCATACGGTAGGCAAGTTCGAACTGGGAGACAGGAAATACATTGGTAAAAAACTTTTCACTGTCGAGGCTCTCATCATTAAGCACATCATGTGCCTGCTGAATATGGGCGTTGGAAGTAATGCCGGATGAGATAATAGCGGGTTCTTTATGCTGTATCAGACGGTAATCGTAGGCCATGATTTCATAATTGCCCATCAGCACTATTTTAGCCCGCTCCTTCATCAGTCGCACAGCTTTTTCAATCAGCAGAATTCTGCCGGTTGTTTCAAAAATCAGATCATAGCTGTCGTTGAAATCAGGAGTGAAATCGTTGAGATCAATGGCAATATGTTCAGCTTGAGAGAGCTGCCCTCTGATACTGAATGTTTCAACAGCATCAAAATTCTGAAAGCCGAGAGAGGAGAGGTACTCAGAAACCATGAGTCCGACAGAGCCGAGTCCGAGAATGAGAATTCTGGATGCAGCGTGCAGAGGAACTTTTTCAACCGCACTGATAACATAAGCCAGAAGCCCGGTCAGAAGGTCTCTATGAATAGGCTGGCGGCAGAGAGGGAAAAGATTGTGGCGCGATGTCGGAATAATTTCTGCATGGCAGCCAAAATAGGGTTCGATTCCAGTCCAGCGGTTGCCCTTGAAGGCATAGACAAAATCACCCGGCGTGAGGTCGTCGACTCCAGCGCCTGTAGCGATAACCTGACCGATCGACTCGCTGCCCGGCATGATGGGGTAGCGGAAGACTCTGTTTGATACAGGCTTGTTCGTCAGAAGAAGACGGTCAAAACCCGGTGTTATAGTGCTTGCAATGGTTTTCACCAGCACATCATGGGGTTTATCGGCATGATATGCCGCCATAAGCAGCTTGAGCTTGTTGGCTTTCTGCAGGACAATTGCCTGCGCTTCCCCTTGCATCATCGTTATGTAAGGTTACTTTTTGCCGATATCGTTCGGATATGCCGTCATGCAACTAATCGTATGTCATTAGAGATTGAAAAGAGAGCTGAGTATCCAGGAGATCACACTGATGACCACTGATCCCGCAACAGCCCACCAGAAGCTGTCAATGGTGAACCCCCCGACAATCGAAGCGGACAACTGAAGCAGAAGAGCATTGATGACCAGCAGGAAAAGCCCCACGGTTACAATGATAAACGGTATTGAAAAAAACACCAGTACCGGCCTGACAACAGCGTTGACTAAACCAAGAACCAGTGCAACAAGAATCGCCGCACCAAAACTTTTTATATGAATACCGCTCAGTATATGCGCAGTAGCATAGACCGCAACGGCATTAACCAACCATTGGATCAGAATATGCATCATCGTCCCCTTGATTATGTTCACACCTCTCCTATCCCCGTAATGTAAGAAAGTGTATCCAAATAGACTAATTGAACATGCCACTGCAAGCCTCCGCATCTCCCTCTATGTCCTCTGAGCCACATCAGTCGTCGCTCAGATATTAAGCTCTTCAAGCGCTTCATGCAGTGTGCTGCACCCCGCGATGGTTATCGGGAGCTTGAGAAGAGAGGGCTTTAATTCACGGGTGTTGGCTTCGGGCAGAACAATGCGTTTAAAGCCGAGATGGGCAGCCTCTCTGATACGCCGTTCACTGTCGCTGATGGCTCTGAGTTCACCGGCAAGGCCAATTTCACCGCAGCAGACAGTTGCCGGATCAACCGGACGGTTCATGAGCCCCGAAGCAATGGCGGCTGCAATGGCAAGGTCAGCAGCAGGTTCTGCCAGTTTCAGCCCTCCGGCTATTTTCACAAAAACATCCTGTCCCCAGGTCTCAATCTTGAGCCTGTTTTCAAGCACGGCGAGGATAATCGACATGCGTTTCAGATCGAAACCCGTACTGATGCGTTGCGGCATCGAGTAGTTGGTTTTCGATACCAGCGCCTGAACTTCAACAAGAAGCGCCCTTGTGCCCTCAATAGCCGCAAGTATCGAGTTTCCGGGCACATCGGTCCTGCGTCCAGAAATAAAGAATTCAGAGGGGTTGCTCACCTCCTCAAGGCCTGTTTCATCCATGCGGAAAACGCCGATCTCATTGGTCGAGCCAAATCGGTTTTTTACCGATCGTATAATACGGTAGCGCTGGTATCCCTCACCTTCGAACTGCAGAACGGTATCAACCATGTGTTCAAGGGCTTTCGGACCTGCAAGCGCACCCTCTTTGGTGATGTGACCGATAATCATCAGGATGACGTTCTGCTGCTTGGCCGCCCGGATCAGGGTAGCCGCGCACTCCCTGATCTGCGTAATGGTGCCGGCAGAACTCTGGTATTCGGCGGAATGGATGGTTTGAATGGAATCGATAATAACCAGTGCCGGCTTTTCATGAGCAATGACGGCAAGAATGCGCTCAAGGTTGACTTCAGGGATCAGCCAGAGGTTTTCTGCCTTGATCGAGAGCCTTCGAGCGCGTTCTCGGATCTGGTTTGGCGACTCTTCACCGGAGATATAGAGCACTTTTGCCGGCGCAAGGCGAGGCGCAAGCTGCAGCATGAGGGTCGATTTGCCGATACCCGGTTCTCCTCCCACCAGCACAGCTGACGCCTGCATAAGTCCGCCACCGAGCACCCTGTCGAGCTCTCCGATACCGGTCATGATTCGCTGAAACTCTGATGGTACGCAGTCGTGCAGGTTCTGAACAACCGTAGCTCCTTCGGGTGTCCCCGGCTGGCGGTGTTTCTGTTCCGGTTCAATCCGGGTCTCCTGCAGCGTACCCCAGCTCTGGCATTCAAAACATTTTCCCTGATATTTCAGGGATACAGCGCCGCAGTTCGAGCAGATGTACCTTGTAGCTGTTTTGGCCATTATGTGTTAAAGATTGTTGAGACGCTGGAACGACAGAAGCGTGTTTTTCAGGAGCATGGCAATGGTCATCGGTCCGACCCCCCCGGGAACCGGAGTCATGGCAGAGGCAACGCCGGAGACCCCCTCATAATCCACATCACCGACGAGGCGGTAGCCGTTCTTTGCCGTTGGATCTTCAATACGGTTTATGCCGACATCAATCACGACTGCTCCTGCTTTTACCATATCGGCGGTAATAAATCCGGCCTTGCCAATGGCAACAATGAGAATATCAGCCTGTCTGGTGTAAAAAGAAATATTCTGGGTGGCGGAATGGCAGATGGTGACGGTGCAGTTTGCAGCTTCATGTTTCTGAAGCATCAGGTTTGCCATGGCTTTGCCGACAAGGTTACTTCGTCCGACAACAACACAGTGCTTTCCTTTGGTTTCAATGCTGTAGCGTCCGAGCAGCTCCAGGATTCCGTAAGGAGTGCAGCTGATAAAACACTTGTCGAGATGTCCCATCACAAGGCGCCCAAGGTTTTCCGGATGAAAACCGTCAACATCTTTTGATGGATCGACGGCGAGGGTAGCGGTAAATTCATCAATCTGCTTTGGAAGCGGCAGCTGCACAAGGATGCCGTGAACAGCTGGATCATGGTTCAATGCCTCTATGGTCTCTATCAGATCCTTTTCGGTTGTTTCGACTGGCATTTCAATCACCGTGGAAATCATGCCGATCTCTTTGCATGTTTTCGCTTTATTGCGTACATAACCCTGCGAGGCAGGATCCTGACCTACAATGATTATTGTCAGTCCCGGAACATTGCCGGTGATGGTTTTGCACTTGTCAACGCTGGCTTTCAGTTCGTTTTTCAGGTCGAGAGATACCTTTTTTCCATCGATAATGAGCATGGTGATTGTAGAGGTTGTACCTGTTTTTCTTTCAGCGGGTTGTTCAGACTTTCGAATATAACGTAGCGCATAGCTATGAAAAATTCATTGAAGCAGCAAATCTGGTTTTATTCAAATAAAGATGGTTCCTTATGTCGCTTGTCTCTATAGGTGATGTTCTTGTTGACAAAGAGGTTTTTCAGGCTTTTTTTTCCTGCGATCTGCATGAATGTAAAGGAACCTGCTGTGTTGAGGGTGAACTTGGAGCTCCGTTAACCGAAGGTGAAGCCCTGCAGCTTCAGCATCTGCCGGTTGAGTTGTTGAGGATGCTGCCGGAAAAAAGTGTGAAGCATATTCGCCGGCATGGCTGTGTAGAAATATATCAAGGAAAACAGTATACCAGAACCATCGATAACCGCGAGTGTGTTTTTACCTGTGTTCGCGACGGGATAACCGTTTGTGCTATCGAGATTGCATTTCGGGAAGCTCTCCTCGGTTTTGACAAACCCTTATCGTGTCGATTGTTTCCGATAAGGGTAAGAAAAAAGTTTGGTTTGGATTATCTTGTTTATGAACAGCACTCTATGTGTCGCTCTGCCCGCAAAGCGGGTGGGGAACGGCAAGTAAAACTTATTGATTATGTCTCTCAAGCTCTTCGTTCACTGTATGGTCCTGACTGGATTATGAGCCTGAACGCATTTATCAATCTTTCCCCAGTGAAGTAATGCCGGAAATCAGGCTTCAACAAAAACAAAAGCTGCTGCTCTCTGCTCAGCAGATTTTAAGCAGTCAACTCCTTCAACTTCCTATGTTGAACCTTGAACAGCGGATTTATGAAGAGTTGCAGGAAAATCCTCTTTTGGAACTGGTTGAAGAACGAAAGGACACTGCCGGCGATGTTGCAGATGATGGTGATCGGGAAGAGAGTGACGACATGTTCGATTCCATTGAGCGATTCAGAAAAAGTTCTCTGAAGGAGAGTCGCGATGCACCCCTTCCCGTTGAAACTACTGAAGGACGACTCAGTTTTGCCTATGAAAGCGGTCCGAAAGAGAGATTTTTTCAGGCCGTTCAGCACGACAGTTTTCATGAAATACTGCTGAAACAGCTGGCTCTGCAGGAAGGAATCGGAAGACGTGACGTGATGATAGCCGTTGAAATTCTCGGTAACCTGGATGGTGATGGTTATTTTACGGAGGAATACAGTGTTATTATTGACAGTCTTCAGCTCGAAGGTCTTGATGTCACCAAAAAAGAGCTTGAAACGGTTTTGCGTAAAATCTGGTTTCTTGATCCGCCGGGTGTTGCCGTAAAGGGGTTGCGTGAAAGACTTCTTGTCCAGCTTGAATTTTCTGCCTCTCGCTACGATCCAAAGACTTATGAGGTTGCAACAAGAATTCTTCGTGATCATTTTGACGATTTTCTGCACAGGCGTTATGAATTGCTGCTCAAAAAGCTTCTGGAGCCCAATGAAAGGGTCGAATCAGCCATCGCTCTTATTACAGCCCTTGATCCCCATCCCGGTATTTTTCAGGATGAAGGTGGTCACTATATCACGCCTGATTTTGTTGTAAGCTATGAGAATGGCGCCCTGACCGCGGTACTGAACGACAGAAGCGCCCTTTCAGTAAAGGTCAGTGATGTCTATTTTGATCGTCTGAAAAACAGGAAAGGCCCAAAAGATGAAAAGCAGTTTATCCGCAAGAACCTTCAGCGGGCCAAAGAGTTTACCAGTGCCATTGAAACACGGCGCCAGACGCTGTTAAAGGTGATTGAAGCCCTGATGAAGCGACAGTATGGTTTTTTTGTTTTCGGCCCCGAACGAGTGGTGCCCCTTGGTATGAAAATCATTGCGGCTGAAACCGGCCTTGATATATCAACCATCAGTCGAGCCGTGAATGGAAAATATGTTCAGACTCGTTTCGGTGTTTTTGAATTAAAGTATTTTTTCAGTGCGGGACTGTCGACAGAAGATGGAGATGATTTGTCGAGCAAGATTATCCGGCAGTATATTACTGAAATGATTAAGGAGGAAGATTCAGCCCATCCATTGAGTGATGACGCCATGACGGAGATGTTGATCGAAAGGGGAGTGCATATTGCTCGAAGAACGGTTGCAAAATATCGTGAACAAATGCAAATTCCAGTTGCAAGATTAAGAAAAAAAATATTTTAATTGATGAAGAATAATCAGAGACCACTGATTCGTTCAACGACGGTTATCGGTGTTATACGAGATGGCAAGGCAGCGCTTGGCAGTGATGGCCAGATGACCTTGGGAAATACAATTCTCAAGCAATCCACCCGGAAAATCAGAAGATTGTATCAGGGAAGACTTATTGCTGGCTTTGCCGGAGCAACGGCTGATGCTGTGACTCTTATTGACCGGTTTGAAGAAAAGCTTGAAGCGTTTAACGGCAAGCTTGATCGTGCGGCTGTTGAACTCGCTAAAGACTGGCGGACCGACAAATATCTCCGTCGTCTGGAGGCCATGCTTGCCATTGTCAGCAAGGATAAAGCCCTTATCATCTCAGGAACGGGTGATGTCATTGAGCCGGAGGATGGTATTGTCGCCATTGGCAGCGGCAGTATGTATGCTCTTGCGGCTGCACGTTCCCTCATGAAGCATTCGGCTCTTTCAGCCAAGGATATTGTTCATGAGAGTTTGAAGATAGCTGCCGATATCTGTATTTATACCAACGATCATATCGTTATCGAAGAGGTCTGAGCAGCATTGCATTTTTGTAATTCACAATTTTTAGTATGGAAATGACTACAAACAGCGAGGGGAATCTCTTCGCTTTACCCGAAGCCGGAAACGGTGTTCAAAGTTCGATAGCGGCAAGTAATCTGACTCCAAACCAGATTGTTTCGCAGCTCGATAAATATATCATTGGCCAGAAAGATGCTAAAAAATCTGTTGCTATTGCTTTGCGCAACAGACTTCGCCGCCAGCATGTCAGTGACGATCTTCGTGATGAGATCATGCCCAACAACATTATTATGATCGGCCCGACCGGCGTAGGAAAAACCGAAATTGCCCGCAGGCTTGCCAAGCTGGCAAAAGCTCCGTTTGTCAAGGTGGAGGCCTCGAAATTCACTGAAGTCGGCTATGTTGGCCGCGACGTTGAGTCGATGATTCGTGATCTTGTTGATCAATCCGTGGCTATGGTAAGAAGCGAAAGATCTGAAGATGTTCGTGAAAAAGCAGCGTTGCTTGTTGAAGAGCGCCTGCTCGATATTCTGCTTCCTCCTCAGGGATCGTCGCGCGGTTCCCGTGATAATGATCACCAGAACGATGATGATGCTCAACCCCAGGTTTCGACGGATGAGCACGACAAGTCCCTTGAGGTGAACCGGCGAAGCCGCAAAAAGATGCTTGAACGTCTTCGCAACGGCAAGCTTGACGATCGTCTGATTGAAATGGATACAACGGGTGACAATCCCGGCGGAATGATGCAGATTTTCGGTCCTCTCGGACAGATGGAAGAGATAGGCGGGATTATGCAGGATCTTATCAGCGGCTTGCCTCGTAAACGCAAGAAGAGAAGAGTGTCCATTGCCGAAGCACGCAAGCTTCTTGAACAGGAAGAGGTTCAGAAGCTGATCGATATGGACAGTGTCATTAAAGAGGCTATCAATAAAGTCGAGCAGTCCGGTATTGTCTTCATTGATGAAATCGATAAAATTGCCGCACCATCGTCCGGTGCTGGCGGAAAAGGACCGGATGTCAGCCGTGAAGGTGTGCAGCGTGATCTTCTGCCGATTGTCGAGGGTTCTAATGTCGCAACCAAACATGGTATGGTGAAGACTGATCATGTGCTCTTTATCGCTTCCGGCGCCTTCCATGTAGCAAAGCCTTCTGATCTGATTCCCGAACTGCAGGGCCGGTTTCCTATCAGGGTCGAACTGAAAAGTCTGACGGAGGAAGATTTTTATCTGATTCTCACGCAGCCCGACAATGCTCTTATCAAGCAGTACTCAGCCCTCCTCGCAACGGAAGGTGTTGACCTGACTTTCAGCGATGGATCCATTCGCGAGATTGCCAGAATAGCGGCAAGAGTCAACGAAAGTGTTGAAAATATCGGAGCAAGACGGCTGCATACCATTATGACCAACCTGCTTGAGGAGTTGATGTTCAATATCCCTGAAAACTTTTCCGATAATCATGTCGAGATTGATGAAGCCATGGTGAAGGAAAAGCTGAACCATGTGGTTGCCGACAGAGATCTCAGCCAGTATATCCTTTAACAACAATCATGGCAGGCGCTATGTCAATACTTGTCCTCAACGGCCCGAATCTTTCAAGGCTTGGAAAACGTGAACCTGAAGTTTATGGTTATCAGACCCTTAACGATATCAATCGCGGATTGACTGCAAGTTTTCCGGAGCTGAAGTTTGAATTTTTTCAATCGGAGGATGAAGGCGCACTGCTGGAAAAACTCTTTCATATCGAAGACACGGGAGGCTACCGAGGGGTCTTGCTCAATGCCGGCGCGCTCACTCACTACTCGATAGCCCTCCGTGATGCCATCAGCGGAGTGAAGATTCCTGTCGTCGAGATTCATCTCTCCAATATTTATGCCCGTGAGGAGTTTCGCCGCACATCAGTCATTTCAGAAGTATGTGTCGGCGTCATCAGCGGGTTCGGAGCAAACAGCTATCATCTCGGAGTCAGGGCTCTTTTGGGGCTTTCCGGTAAACAGTAACCTACTCTTTCGTAAGTTGTTTCAAGAGTGCATGCATCTCCTCAATGCGTCTCTTGTCACTCTCTATCAGAATGGGTTTATCAAGCGCGGTCTTCATGAGCGAGATTGCTTCCTCCTTGTTACCGGATTTAATACAGATTAACGCCAGTTCATGGTAGCTTCTTATGATTCCGGGATCAATGCTGATCGATTTTCGGAATGCTTTTTCTGCCAGGGTATAATTGCCTTTCGGTACTTCACCGAGAAAGGCGTTGCCCACCATTCTTTTAAACCATCCGATATTTGCGGCTTCACGATAATAAGATCCGAGTATGGAGAGCGCGGTTGCATCGTTCGGGTTTAATCGAAGCGCGGTATCAAGCTCCCGTTTTATCTCCTGTCCCCGCTTTAATTTTTCCTTGGTGCCTATTTTTTCAGCCATCATGCCAAGTGAAGCAGCAAGCCAGGTGTGACCTTTAGCATTTGTGCTGTCAAGTGAGATACTGGTGCGGGCATATTCCGCCGCTTTACGGTAGTGCAGCATACGGGCATCGAAGTTTCCCTTAGGAAACGACTCCCCAAGGCTCACCTGCAGCCGGGCCATTTTCCAGTGGAGATCGGCATTACAGGGATTATTGTGAAGTTCTGCCGAGTATATTGAATCAGCTTTTGAGTAGTTCATCTGCCATAACGCCTCATCGGCAATTTCGATTGGCGTTTCAGTTGGTTTGATGGTAGCTTTTTTTGCTTTTTTGGCAGCAATTGCAGGAAAAAGTGCAGTCAGCGAAAAGAGAAGAAAAACATAAACCCAGCGGTAGTGGATGGAGCAGCAATTTTTGGAGGTAGGCATGTTCAGTTATTTGAACCAGATGGAATCGGGGTATCTCTGGTGCAGTTGCTTGTCCAACCCAAGCCAGTGGCCTGATGGGAGCAGCATCATCAATACCGAAAAGATCATAAATGGTGGAAGGGAAAGATTGTAATAGCCCCCCGCCGCAAAATTAAGCACAAGGAATAACGCAAACGCTGCGTTGATCCTGACAGCAAAACCAGCCATAAGCGAAAGACCGATGATAAGTTCTCCGACCGTAACAATCCACGCAATCGGAAATGCCAACGGTATGGCAAAGTGCTCAAGATAGTTAGCCTGAAACGAACCCGCAGGAAGCTCCCCAAAACGCTGGGTAAAAAACCCCAGCATCAGATCGCTCCAAAGCCACCCCTTCGTCAACTTGCGCCAGAACCCATAAAGAAAAAACGCTGCAAAAAGATACCGGCCCACAAGGAAAACAATAATCCCGACTTTCTTTAATGGATTGTGTTTCATCTCTCTGTACACTCTTTGACGGTGTTCTGCATACATATCTGTTTTTGTTACAAAGTGCTCAAGAAGGTCATCTGCACTGCAATATAATTATTAATATTTAAAGTAGTTTTGAAAAAGTTACTATCCTATCAGTACACTCCTTGGGTGAAAAAAATGCTTCTATTTAGTGGAAATTTCTGATAAGAACGTAAGTTTCTCGCATAGCGTTTATCGAACACCTTGAATAATTGATTTTTTTTGACTGTTTAAATACAGCATTGTTGGTTTATGGAATACCAGAAATATTCAACACAGATAGAGGTTTTCAATGCACCTGTGATGTTTTTATTGCCGTCCTAAATGCGCGAAGATGCTTGCTTGTGGTCGTGTACTGGATAACATCTTTATGGAACGACTCTGGCGCAGAGCATAGCTTGTATTCTAAGAATATTTAGTATTTTCCAACTTTAAGAGAATGCATCAATCGTTGGTCTATAGCACATCATAAAAAAATTTACCGGACGGACAACGGAGGTGGTGCAAGAATAGTTAACATGAATCGTGAGAAGAAGACTCTCACAAAGAAATTGGAAGTTTAAAAGGACAGTGCCTTTTAACAGTTCGATCAGGGCAGGTTACCAACGTTAAACTCAGACCTTTATTGTTTGTTTGGGAGGATTCATTTGTTTTTTTTAACAATCGGATATTAGTGATGTTTGATATTTTTATCAGCTATGCACATGAAGACCGCCAACGGGCTCAGCAGCTGGGCAAGGCATTAGGGGCTTTGGGATGGGTTGTCTGGTGGGATCGCACAATTCCAGCTGGAAAAAAATATGCCGAGGTAATTGAGGATGCTCTTGCTAACACCCGTTGTATGTTGGTGTTGTGGTCTGAAGTGTCAATAAAAAGCACCTGGGTTCGTGAGGAAGCAGAATCAGGGCTAAAACGCCAAATACTAATACCAATACTCATAAGTTCAGTTGATCAACCGATGGGGTTCAGGTCAACTCAAGCAGCCAACCTCATAGAATGGAAGGGGAGTACTTCAGATTTTTCTTTCCTCAAGCTGGTAGAGGATATGTCAAATATTTTAGGAAAACCACCAAGACCTGTACCACCGGATCCTAATCAAGAACGACCAGACCCAATCTGGATAAAATATATCCGTGCTTTTAAAAAACTTGCAGCGACTAAAATGCTTCCATTAGGATTGGTCGTTCTGTTTGTTGTATCAGGGATATTGATAACTTTTTTTTATCAATCCAGAGATAGAGTTCCTACACTTAAAGAACCTCAAACCCAATCAATACCAATAATAGAACCGGATACTAATGCACAAAATTACAACAAAGCAGTTGAATTGTATAATGCGAAACAATATGAGCAGGCTTATCACTTATTTCTGAAAGCCGCAGATCAAGGATATGCTGCTGCACAGCTCTATCTTGGCAGCATGTATAAAAAAGGAGAAGGCGTCCTTTTAAATGAAAAAGAAGCGATGAGCTGGTACCGCAAAGCGGCAGAACAGGGAAATGCCGATGCCCAGAATAATCTTGGCAATATGTATGCCAATGAAAAAGGAGCTTTTCAAAATTATAAAGAAGCGTTAAACTCGTATCGCAAAGCAGCAGAACAGGGAAATGCCGATGCCCAGAACAATCTAGGCAATATATATGCAAATGGAAAAGGAGTTCTTCAAAATTATAAAGAAGCGTTAAAATGGTACCGTAAATCCGCAGAACAGGGAAATGCTGATGCCCAGAATAATCTAGGCAATATGTATGCAAATGGAAAAGGAGTTCTTCAAAATTATAAAGAAGCGGTGAGCTGGTATCGCCAAGCAGCAGAACAGAAAAATGCTGATGCCCAGAACAATTTGGGAGATATGTATGCGTATGGTCGAGGTGTTCCTAAAAATTATAAAGAAGCTGTGGACTGGTACGGCAAAGCAGTAGAAAAGGACAATGCAGCTGCTCAGAACAATTTGGGAGATATGTATGCGTATGGTCGAGGTGTTCCTAAAGATGAAAAAGAAGCAGTGAACTGGTACCGCAAAGCCGCAGATCAGGGATATGGAGCTGCTCAGAACAATTTAGGCGATATGTATGCGGATGGAGAAGGACTTCTTCAAAATTATAAAGAAGCTATGGACTGGTACAGCAAAGCAGCAGAGCCGAAAGCAACCGAACAGGGAAATGCCGATGCTCAGAACAATTTAGGCGATATGTATGCGGATGGAGAAGGTGTTCCCAAAGATGAAAAAGAAGCAGTGAACTGGTACCGCAAAGCCGCAGAGCAGGGAAATGCCGATGCTCAGAACAATTTAGGCGATATGTATGCGGATGGAGAAGGTGTTCCTAAAGATGAAAAAGAAGCAGTGAACTGGTACCGCAAAGCCGCAGAGCAGGAATATGCAGCTGCACAGTTCAATTTAGGAGATATGTTTGCATATGGTAGAGGTGTTCCTAAAAATGAAAAAGAAGCTGTAACTTGGTACCGCAAAGCCGCTGTCAATGGAGATGCTGAGGCCCAGAACCATCTTGGTGATATGTATGCGGATGGAGAAGGAGTTCCTAAAAATAAAAAAGAAGCTGTGACCTGGTACCGTAAATCTGCCAAGCAAGGATATACACCTGCACTGAAAAACCTCAGCAAAATCGATAATGATTGAAGAAGTTTGACCCTACTACTGCCTGGTTAAATGTCATATATATTTAATTTACATCAAACTGTCGTTGTTGCAAGCTGAGCCACCGGATTACGTCTTGAGTTACCCTACCTACGATTCGACCAATGAGGTTCAGTTATAGTGTAAGTTGCAGGTTGGTTGATCAGGTAATCCGAATAATAGTTTAGACGTAATCGATGCTGATATTTTTTCAATTACTTATGAGGTAATCGCATGAACTGGATAAGCAAATGGATTCATTGGTTCAGAGAAGGCAAATGGATTGAATTGATTGATTACCATGGTAAATGGATTGTAGGTTTGTTGCTTGCTATTTCTACAGGACTTTGGATTTGTGCGTTGGGCGGGAGTATGCCATCGCGATTTCTTCATGGCTTTTACTATTCTTTACAATTTATTGTTCTTAACAAGACAGCTGATGACGTAGTGAATAATATTCTTCGATATGCTCTTTACGCTACCCAATTTGCAATCCCGTTATTTGCTTCTATCACAATTTTCAGCAAGCTCTTCCATGATCGTATTGTACCGTATATGAAAAAGTTGGAGGTTGGTCGTCTTCATAATCACTATGTGATCGTCGGTTATGGTGCATTTGGGCAGGCATTAGCAAAACAACTTTTTATAAATGGAAAATTGATAGTCGGAATTGACTTGATTGATCCTCCAGAAAACAAGGAAAAAGAGAATAAGAGCAACAAACAAAAACCTGTTATACTAAGCTATAATGCTCTGCACCCCAACATAGGGAAAATTGCTAATCTGGAACATGCAAAATGTATTTATCTCTTACTTCCAAAGGAACGAGACAATCTGTCAATTCTTGAAAACATTTCCGGATATCTTAAGAATTCTTCAAAAGTATTCATTCGTACTGAATCAAGCGATATGCAAAGACTTCTTGTAGACTGGGTTGGACTTAAAGCGCTTAACCAAAATACACAATTAGACATTCGTTCCTGTAACCCCATCGATATAGCGGCGCGAGGCATCGTGAATGATTACGCTCCCGATATTTATGCCCATACTGAACAAGGCCCTATTTCCCAAATCGTGATGGTGACTGGCACGTCTGAAGCCGCTAAGGCGATCTTACTTAGGTTTGCACGCATCGGCATTTTTTCGCCCAAAGGAAAACTTCTTGTGATTTGGGCAGGTGAAGGAGTAACTAAGGCATTCTTGGAACTTAAAGCCATTTATCCTGCACTTGACACTGATTACAGTGTCTGCGAGTCTTGGGGAGGAAGGTCGGAAATCTCTCAGGATTATTTTGATAGTGTGTTGCCCACGATTAACGTATGTCTTCTGAAATCGTCCGCAGTACATGCTGTTCGAGACGGTTCTATATCTGAAACCTGTGGTGCACGTTGGCCATCGGTTATTTATGTGTGTCACGATTCTGATATACGCAATCTGGCAGAAGCACGTGATCTGCAGGCGGCATTAGGTGTTCATGATGAGTTAATTGGTACTATACCGCAACGTTTAATCCTTGCAGTGCAGAGTAAATCAGTTGTTGGAATAAGGAATGGTAATGATATTCCTGTATTAAAGGAAATACCTTATAGTATAGAGGAGATATGCCTTGACTCTGTTTTTGCCAAAACAGTTACAGATGACCTTGCAGATGACCTTGCAAAAGGATTTCATTCAGTGTATGCAAAACGTCAAAAAATAGACAACAAAGATTGGGAACAAGAAAAATTGCTCTTTAAAGAGTCAAATCGGGATGTCGCAGACCATCTGGCGATCAAAGCTCGCTACTCTGGGATTAATTCAGAAACAGTTGCAAATTGTGTATTTAAGGGGAGTGTAAACATTTCGGATAATGACCGAAAACTTATGGAAAAAAAATACAACGATTTGGTAATCATGGAAAGGCGCCGGTACAGAGCATTTATGTTTATGAATGGTTTTACACATGGGAGTCATCCTGCAAAATATACCGAGATGCAAATTAAATCAGGTAAGGAACTGGATCGATGCCTCAGGGTTAATTCTACCTTACTCGAAGAAAAGTTATCCCAAACAGAGCATGTTAAAGATAACGACATCATCGAACAATCATTGCAAGCTTTGCAGTTAAGAAACAATTATGAGTCTGCAAGTACTAATAAATGAGGTTTTGCAGTAGATCTTCATTATTATCGTATATAGATAGACTATGGATTAACAGGCGTAACTCAGAGAGTATTCCGATCATGTTGAAAAATGCCGATGATGTCATCATAAAACTCGGCCATTAATATAACTGTTTTTTCAATAGCCTTTTAATAGAATCGTTATGCCAAGCAAGCCAGAGCAACTCGCCTATGAGCTTCGTATCGGAGTAACCGGTCACAGCAAACTGACAGAGGAGCATGCTGTTGCGGAAGCAGTGAACCGTCTGCTTACTTATCTGGAAAACCTGATGAACAATCAGGACAATGTTCCGATTGAATGGACGGTTATTTCACCTCTGGCAAAGGGGGCCGACAGAATTGTAGCAAAATCAATCCTGAAAAAAGAGAGCGCACGACTGGAAGTACTCACACCCTTTTCTCTGGGTGAATATCGCAAAAACTTTACCGATCCGAAAGATTTACAGGAGTTCAATCAGTTATTGGAGAGTGCATCTCTACATGTTGAGATGCCTCCGAGTTCAGAGGGTTATTTGCCAGTCGGCAAAAAAGTTGTCGATGCCTGTGAAATTCTGATAGCCATCTGGGACGGCAATCCATCTCAGGGCAAGGGAGGAACAGCCGAAATTGTCAGCTATGCCCTTGAGCGCGGGCGAATTGTTCTTCGTATTGATACTGGGAATCCCAATGCCCAAGCCACGCTGCTTCGTGCAAAAAAAAACAAAGTCGAACAAAAAAGCACTCCCGACTATCAAGAGTTTCAGTTAGCCAGCGAGACAAGCATTCTCACTATAAACTACCGTCAATTTGCAGAGTTTAGCCGTGATCATCACTTTGTGAAATTTTGCCATGACTTATATCATCCTAATAAAAAACAGGATATTCTCACGGAAAAGCGCCGTCAGGAAATCCGGGAACTTGCACAAATGACATCATTACCCTGTGTCCAACTCGAACCGATTTTAAAATACCTCATACCTGCTTATGTGCACTCAGACAAGGTCGCTTCACACAATCAAAACTGTCATGTTCGAGTAAGCAAATTGATCCATATCTTCTCTGCAGTTGCGGTTTCGGTCGTTGTGTCTCAGTTAATTTTTTTTGAGCATCAAACAAAAATTATTTTCTTGGAAATCGGCTCAATGGCGGCTGTGTTAGCCGCACTCTATATCAGTCGACGGTTCTCATGGCATGAAAAATGGATCAATTACCGCTTTCTTGCCGAGCGATTACGCACATCGATGTTTACCGTTATGGTTCAAGACTATCCTCTTTCAGGCTCATCTCCTGAATCACAACCCTTACCATTCTACAATAAACCTAAAAACTGGATTGATTTCCTTATAGCGATCCAGGTAAAAAAAGTCTTTTCTAACATCAATGGTACTGCTGATTTAGACGCTATTAAAACATTTATCATTTATGGATGGCTGAAAAATCAAAAAAATTGGCACTTAAGAAATGCCAAAATAAAAGAGGATACCGAACATAAGCTTCGGAATACCGTGATAGCGCTTTTCTGCATTACTTTGGCAATGGCAGTTTTCCATCTGAGCGGTATAGGGCATGAGCGTATCCCTGAGGGAGAAGAGATTTTTTCTTTAAGCAAATGGGGAACATTTCTTGCCGTCACTTTGCCCGTTTGGGGTGCGGCATTACACGCCATAGGCAAACAACTGGAGTATGATCGTATTGCTGAACGCTCAAAAAAAATGGCTTGTGAACTGGGCCGACTGGAAGCACTTGCTAATGATAGTAGCAATCTATATGAACTCAGAGAGATCGTCCAACAAGCAGTATGGACGGTCAATCTTGAAAATTACGAATGGTGGGCTCTCATTAGTTTTAACTCACCCGAACTGGTTGCGTGAGAGATTTCTCAAAGATTTTGCTAAGTTCTGTACCACTTGTTAGCCGGCGCATGCAAGACGGATCCCACGGTTGAGAGCCTTTCTTTCCATATTTTTGATAACTTGACAGTACAAACTTAACCTCAGCTCCTCAGTAACATTGTTTTACATATCGCTTTTGCATAGGCTCATCCAGGACTTTTATCATGGAATTAGAATCCCAACGTTCTACTACTCCCTTTCTTGATGATCGCCAGTGGGCGGAGCCTTATGCGCGACATTTATGCAGGGCAGGTGCTTCCAGTCATAGGCCCGGAACTGGTGACCATTACTTCTGCTGATGGCCAGCAGATTTCGCTTTACCGCCACCTTGCTGCCGAACTTGCCAGGCGTCTCAAGATTCCGATCCCACAGGGAGAACAACCTACGCTCAACGCCGTAACCTGCTCCTGGCTATTGAGCGGCAATGCATGCAAAGAGATCTATGACGAGGTACGGGATCTGGTGGACAAACTGAAAGCTCAACCCTCAAGGGCATTGCTTGATCTGACCTCGATTACTGATTTCGCGCTCTTTATCTCCACAACATTTGATCCTCTGACATCGCAAGCCCTTGAGCAGAACAATCCTGGTTTTCTGCCGGAACAGAATGGTCTCGATTTTCATCCCAACAACCCCGGGATCTTCCCTCGCAACTGCCGGCACCATTTCTCTTTCACATCCTTGGCACACACAACACCTACCCCGATTTTGTTGTCTGGGAGGAAGATTACATCGAATATATCTGCGGACTGCTGGAGAAGCAGGATAATCTGCGATTGCTTTTTGACCACCTGCGCAATAAAGACCTGCTCCTGATCGGCTCTCCATTCAACGACTGGATGGTCCGTTTTTTCCTTCGTGTAGCAAAAGGAAAGCGCTTTTCAGATCCTCGTGATCAGGGTCGTCTGGACTATGTGGCTGACGAACCGGCAACAATAGCATCCCCGACGATCTTTTTTTATGAACAGAAGGTGGGTTCCACCCGCATTATTCCTGGCAACCCGTGCGACTTCGCCTGCGAACTTGCCCGTCAGTGGAGAGAACGCTACTCTCTGTCAGCCGATGGTGATCTCCTACAGTCGATGAGCGACGAGTTGCCTCGTGGTTATGTTTTTATCAGTTATTCTCATGACGATCAATCGTCTGCCCTGGAACTGGCGCGTGGCCTGATGGCTGCAAAAATACCGGTATGGCTCGACAAAAAAAGGCTCTCCGCAGGCGAAAACTTCGAGCGGAAGTTGGAGAATGCAATAAAAAATGATTCCAGCTTTTTCATCTCGCTGATTTCAAAAAATACCGAATCAGACCAGACCCGCTATGTCCATCAGGAACGTACGTGGGCAGCTCAGCGCCAGGTTGATGGCTTTGTCTACTATATTCCAGTGCTGATCGAAAAACTGGCAAATGTTGAACATGAGCCGCCACAACTTGCCCGTAGTCACCGTACACTGCTGCTGAATGGGAGAGTAACTCCAGATTTTGCGCGGTGGATGCAGACTCTGTTAGAGGAGTACCGCAACTCCGGCCGTCCAAAAGGGTAATGAGAGAGCCGTTCGACACGAAGCTATGAAAGTGTAACCCATGAAGAGTACAACACTGAAACCTGATGACAGTCGTCAGATTGTTGACGACCAGCACCCGTGGCTTGGCCTCAATGCCTACACCGAAGAGACCCAGGCATACTTCTTTGGCCGAAACAACGCGATCAATGAACTCTTCACGCGTGTCAGGGAAAACAGACTTACCACTCTGTTCGGTCAGTCCGGTTTCGGTAAAACTTCACTGCTTGGGGCCGGTCTTCTCCCGAAACTCAAGGTTGAGAGCTATCGACCGCAGTTGATCCGGCTGAGTTTTTCTGAAGATGTCCCTTCACTGGCAGATCAGACCCGTCTTGCTCTCTGCAAGGCACTGAAGATAGAGAGTGTAAAACCCGCCGTCACCCTCTGGGAAATTCTTCATCATATCGATTCCCGTCCGAAAGATTTGCTCCAATCTCCGCCGGTGCTTGTTTGTTGACTCGTTTGAAGAGATCTTTACCCTTTCCGGTTCACGACAGGCTGAGGTTGTTGAATGGTTTACCCAGATAGCTGATCTGGTGGAGAACCGCCCTCCGGTCTTTTTACAGCAACAGTTTCGAAGTGATCGTCAGCAAGCCCGAGAGTTCGACACAACAGCAACCCCTGTCCGGATTGTGCTCACCCTGCGGGCGGATTATCTCTCTCATCTGGAACGCTGGAAAAGTGTGATGCCTTCGCTCATGCGCAACCGGATGGCGCTGCATCTGTTGAGCGGACCAGAGGCCCTTGAAGCAGCGGTTTGCCCCGGCAGAAGGGGGGAGGCCGCTATTGTTTCCCAAAAGGTGGGGATGCAGATCGTACTCAAGGTTGCGCGCCGTCCTGACAACATGCCAATGGATGAGATCGAGGCTGTTCCGCCGTTTTTAAGCCTTCTCTGCGAACAGTTGAACGCTGCTCGCCTGAAAAGCTCCCCTCCGAACGCAGAAATAAGTTCCGGGCTGGTAACAACTCTTGGAGATGACATACTCAGTAATTACTACGAGGAGAGTTTTGCCAACCAACCCGTTGCACTGCGTCACTTTGTTGAGGATCAGTTGGTCAGTCCCAGCGGCCATTGCAACACCCTACCTCTTGAAGATGCTGAAAATGAATTGAAGAGTGCGGGAGTGCAGAATGCCCGTCAACTCATCTACACCCTGATTTCCAGGCGGCTTCTCACCGCTGAAGAGCGCAACGGCACTAACCGTCTTGAACTGACCCACGATCTTCTTACTCCGCTGGCGGTACGTTCCCGCACTACCCGACGAGAACAGGAGGTATTGGATAAAGCCAGGCAGCAAATACGTCGCCAGATAAAGGGAGCTTCCACTTTGACACTGCTGATGCTGCTCTTTGCCGCTTTGGCTGCTTATAGCTGGATATCCAATCAGCGGGCTGAAAAGGCAAAATATGAAGCATTGCAAACACTGAGCCGGTCAGACGTTATCCAAGACTCAGAGTACCTGGAGCAAGAGAGGTTAAGTGAGGGGATGGCATATCTCTCTCGCGCAATTCGTACTAATAGCACAAACCTTAGTGTCGTCGCACGGCTCTATTCTGCTCTTGTGTATACTATCAATCCGATTCCTTTGTCCCAGCCTATGCAACATATGTCCTTGGTGCGTTCAGCGCAATTCAGCCCGAACGGGCGCTTTGTCGTCACCGCATCAATGGATAACACCGCAAGGGTCTGGGAAATATTATCCAAAGGGGGGGAGGGAATGGCATTGGCTCTTGCTCACTTTGGCGAAGCTGTTGGTCAAATGCGAATCAATAATATGGGAGGAGAGGAAAAACTCAGTGCAGATGAATTTCGGCAGCTTCGCGATTGCGCTAAAACTAATACGACATCTCCTGAAGCCCGTCATCTTACCGACTGGCTTCTGACGCCCCGTGATAAACGAACTTCGACCCTGTTCAGGCAGTGAACCCTATGCGTTATTATTGATTTTCCAAAGAGATATATTCAAATATTGTGTTTTACTGTGACGTAACAATCTGAGCTGTAAGTGCTACCTTGATCAATAAAAACGGAGCATGAACCTTATTTCCTGATGAGTTATTATCTTTTTGCAGTATACTTTCATTGCGAGACGATTGATACTGATGTGTTATTTTTTTATTCTGAAAGGGTGATGTATCCTTTCAGTTGAATAGTGATGCAAGAGAGAAATGAATACATTAGGTGTACTACCTGTATGTATTGTGTTTTGATGAAACTGAGTATTGTGATGTTTGATAAGGAATTGGTATATCAAAAATGAAGAGTGCCTGAGATAGCAAGATTTTACGGAATTTTGATAAGGATGTATTCCGAAATTGATTCTCCTCATCATAAGCCCCATTTTCATGTTTATTATCAGGGCTCTCAGGCTGTTTTTTCAATTGATCCGATTGAGGCCATCGAAGGTTCATTAGCTGATAGACAACGTCGATTGGTTGAGGCTTGGGCGGAAATTCACCAGCTTGAACTCATGGCAGATTGGGATTTGTTACAGGCAGGTAAAGCACCAAGAAGAATAGAGCCACTGCACTAAAGTAAAAAGGGAAGGAATTTACGATGAAACACCAAATGAGAAGGGTTACTGCTGTCAATCTGCCGGATAATGGTTTTTTATTACGGGTGCATTTTGATGATGGCACAGTTAGGCGTATTAATGTCGAGCCTGTTTTGTATGGTGAACTCTATGGACCTTTGCGTAAAAAGGAGCTTTTTGATAAGGTTACTGTTGATGATGAGGTTGGAACTCTCGTTTGGCCCAATGGAGCTGATTTCGATCCTGACATGTTATACCTTTGGGATGACTACGTCGATGCTTTTGCTACTCAACTGAAACATGCTGATCAATCGGACCGCGAAGTCAGCGAGTGCGCCTAAGAAGATAACCCCACACTCAATTTCCACCTCTTCAGCCGCCTCTCTCTTATTCTTGCCGCAACAATTTCATATCCAAGTAGATTTGAGCTATATCAACTATTTGCGCATCAGGCATCAGGATCGGAATTCCAGACACAAATGTCAAAAGTACTCTTCATTCCACCATTTCCGAGTAACTTCGATGTGTAGCCTGATTCTTTGGCGATCTGTATATCCCACACAATAGTATCAGAACTAAAATCCTGTTCGTTCGGCCACATAATACCATGGTGAGCGGGACGAACGAGGCGAAAATACGATTCGTCCTGAAGCTCTTTAAAAGCACTGCCGAGTAAATAGGGTTTGTACCAATTTCATCTTGGTCGGCGGCAAGCTTCCAATAAGAACTTCTCCATCATCTATAGCTATGGAGGTTGGGTGATCTCCATATTCAGCGTGGATATGCGGTCGAGATGTGTACTGCCTTGTGCCCGCCCGACTCCACCCGCACCAGACCGCTCACTCGCAACCCTACCATCCAACTGCTTCGTATTATAGAGGCTCTTCGCTGGCGCAGTGCGGGTGCGCAGGGCGTTTTGCTAAGCAGTATGTGCAGCCATTAGAGAGCCTTGTTGCAGAAACTCCCTTCACAAGGCCTTAAGACAAATTTCTGGTCTTTGAATCTGTCAGTTTACCAGTAACATATTTGTGGAGAATACTGGTAACGAGTGTTTGATATGGAATGCCTTCCTCCAGTGCCTTTGTCTTTAATGCTT
>CAIPYV010000004.1 GCA_903869365.1 uncultured Chlorobiaceae bacterium | reverse complement strand
TAAAATCCACCTTACAGCACTTTGATTTTGCAGAGAGATCTATTTTTGCAACAGGGATTGATACTCTGACTCGAAGAATATGACTGCTGCAGGACGATTGTGCTTCAGAATATGAACAGGACCTATGGCCAGCTTTTCTTCTATAGCTTCTATACCCCGTCGCTTAAGATCTATTGCACTTAGTGTATTCATTATATTGCGCAGGTTATTACACTTTAACTTGTCTTCAGTATAAGAAAAAAAAGGAGGTTTTATGAGGAGGCAGTGCTGAGCGAAAGCGAAGTGCTGAGTGCTGAGACGCGTGTGCTGATCGGAAGCGAAAGTGGTGGGGGGTGGTGGGGATTTGGTGGGGGTTGAGACTTCGTTTTTTTACTCAGTCTTCACTCCCCTGCTTACTTTTTCATCTTCGCTCAGCACTCAGCACTCAGCACTTCGTTCTTCGACTGCTGACTTTCTTTTATTCGTGGTAGTCGTAGGTTGGGTAGCCGTGTTTTTTTACAAGTTCGTCGCGGCTGGCGGTTTTTCAGGTCTTCGCGCATCATTTCGGCTACCAGCTCTTTGAAACTGATTTTTGGGGTCCATCCGAGTTTTTGTTGTGCTTTGGTGGCATCTCCGAGAAGAGTGTCTACCTCTGAGGGGTGGAAATAGCGGTGATCGACTGCTACGATGCAGTTTCCATCAGCGTCATAGCCTTTTTCTTCAACACCACTCGCCTGCCATGAAATTGAGATGCCGGCCTCTTCTGCTGCGGCATCAACAAAATCGCACACACTATGCTGCTCGCCGGATGCAATGACAAAATCCTCTGCTTTTTCCTGCTGGAGCATAAGCCACTGCATTTCAACATAATCTTGCGCATGTCCCCAGTCGCGCAGGGCATCAAGGTTGCCAAGGTAGAGGCAATCCTTAAATTAATGTGTGATGAAAAGATAACCCTACAAATCCGGTGAAGAACCTCCATGGATAATATCGATTAAGATACTTTTATATAGAGGGTTAATGTGTTTTTAAATTTAATGAAATAGATGACTTTTATCGCTATTCAACAACGTCCCTTAATTTTGTAGGGGGCTGTGAAGAGTTGGGGGGAGAAGGGGGAGGAGATGGATCCCTCACGGGAGTTTGGGATGACAATGTTGGGTTTGGGTTGATTTTTTTCTTTTTTTTGCTCAGCTCACAGGCACTGCCAACTGCTTACTGCACTACTGCTAACTGTTTTACTGCCAACTCACCCCTTCCCCAACTTGGCACTTTCTTTTATTCGTGATAGTTGTAGGTGTTGTAGCCGTGTTTTTTTACCAGTTCGTCGCGGCTGGCGGTTTTCAGGTCTTCGCGCATCATTTCAGCTACCAGCTCTTTGAAACTGATTTTTGGGGTCCATCCGAGTTTTTGTTGTGCTTTGGTGGCGTCTCCGAGAAGGGTGTCTACCTCTGTGGGGCGGAAATAGCGGTGGCCGACTGCTACGATGCAGTTTCCATCGGCGTCATAGCCCTTTTCTTCAACACCACTTCCCTGCCATGTGATGGATATACCTGCTTCTGCTGCAGCTACATCAACAAACTCACGAACGCTATGCTGCTCACCGGATGCGATAACAAAATCCTCTGCTTTTTCCTGCTGGAGCATAAGCCACTGCATTTCGACATAATCTTTCGCATGTCCCCAGTCGCGCAGGGCATCAAGGTTGCCGAGGAAGAGGCAATCCTGCAGGCCGAGTTTTATACGAGCCATTGCACGGGTGATCTTGCGGGTAACAAAGGTCTCTCCCCTGAGAGGGCTTTCATGGTTGAAGAGAATACCATTGCAGGCGTAGATACCATAGGACTCACGGTAGTTCACCGTAATCCAGTAAGCGTAGAGCTTGGCAACACCATAAGGACTTCTTGGATAAAACGGAGTGGTCTCCTTTTGGGGAACCTCCTGCACAAGGCCAAACAGTTCAGAAGTGCTGAGCGAAATAGTTAGCAGTTGGCGGTGAGCACTTGCAGGTCTTATCTGTAAGGAAGAGAATTCAAAACAGATAATAGATGCTTGTCCCGAGATAATAGCTCCATACCAAAACAACGGGTGGTTGCAGCAATAATCGCATCAGGCAACTTGATTTTACGCAACCGACGCAAATCAATGGCCCCATCTTCAATCTCTTTTGTTAACGGGAGGTAAGTAAGATGACCAAGTTTATCCCTGATCATGGTGTCCTCCTCAACAGTTATACCATGATATCCCAATAATTCCATTCGTGTTATTGAACTATAGAAACAGTCGGTGGCTTGAATCTGCCGAGAGGATATCAGCTCCAAGACAGCGGAATCAGAGCTAAGGATGCCAAGGATAAAATTTGTATCAAGCAAATATTTATTCCCACTCATCCCGTAAACGTTTTTGAATTTCTAGAAGATCACCGGAAAAGGTTTTTGAATTCTCTAACCCACCTGCAAGATCAATAAGCATCTCTTTTCTAGCAGCCACATCACCAACAACCCTTTTCTTCCTCAAAAACTCAGCAAAATCAAGTATTTCGGCAATAACAGGCTCAGGTAGTTCTTTAGCTGTGTTATAAAGTTTTTCTGCTGTTGTCATATAATGACTCCTCTTTTGGTAATATGATCTCAATTTTCCCTATAAATATACACCACCAATACACGATTACAAAATAATGCCACCGCTACATTCTCCCCATCTGGGGAAAGTGCTGAGCGAAAGCGAAGAATCAGTTGGCAGTTGGCAGTACGGCAAATCAGTGGTTGATTTCTCCTAAATGTTGAGCAAGCCGGGCAATCAAACCCTCGCTGTAATAAATACCTTGTTCGCGCATACCTTGCGCGGCAGCATAAAACGATGGAATGAGCCC
>CAIPYV010000003.1 GCA_903869365.1 uncultured Chlorobiaceae bacterium | reverse complement strand
GTGCTCTGTTCTTTTCGAAAAAGCTGCTCGGCATCAACCAGCTTGCCGAGCAGCGTGTCCGCTGCCGGTTGTTCGTGAACTGGAAGCATGATCGCTGCTTCATAGGCATTTGCCATACCGTAAAGGCTCATGGAGCGAAGCTGGTCAAGAGTAAGCTGTGTGTTCATGGTCATAGTGGTGGATGAGGTTAATTGTAGACTTCTTTGCCGCGAATATTGTCATGAAACGGTAGCATGGGCGCATGGTATACTGCTGCTACCGCAGCCTTGTCCCGGTTGTTTTCGAGAATATTATGGACCAGTCGGTAGCTGACGCTGGGAACTTGCAAAGCAATACCACAAGCGGCTTCGAGCCTGCTGGTTCCATACTTTTTTTGAAGCCGGATGATGCCAAGGCAGGCATCAAAGCTTTGCTGGACAAAGGCTTTTGAACTCAATATCCGAAGGACGGCTTCTTCTGTACAAGGCCCGACAGCCGCCGCTTTGCTGGTAAAGTCTTCCTCAGTCCACCCTTGTTGCTGACGGTACCGGCGATGGGATTCCGGCATATGTTCCTCAACAGTTCTGTAGACTCCCCGCCGGCCTACAATACGCTGATGCAGGGCGATGCGCTGAAAATCAAGAAAGACCTCAACAACCGCTTCATCGTAGATCAGCTTGACAATCTTGCCGATATGTCCATGAGGAACACTGTACTGGCAACGATCTTCGCCCAAAATGACATGGTAATTTTTCTTGACGGTGGCGGTCGTTTCCCGCTTGTAGGCAAAATCGGTCAGCGGCAGTGGCTGTAACAGCTCTTGCTCAAGTTCCACAAACCGCTGTCTGCGACTTTTGCCATAATCGGTCATCAGTCGGTCATTGGCATTATCCAGCAACTGCAAAACCCGATACTTCAAGGCATTGAGACTGGTAAATTCCTCATTGCGCAACCGTGCATAAATCTGGCTGTAAGCATGGTGCACCGAGCCTTCAACCGATGGTTTATCCTTTGGCCTGACGATCCTGGTCGCCTGCATATTGGTCTGGTAGTGCAAGGCCCACTGCTCCATAAGCTCATTGAAAATCGGCTCATAGCGTGATGCTTTCGTTACCACCTGCTTCATATTGTCGCTCAGGATGTTTTTTGGAACACCGCCAAGATAGGCAAGCGCCCGATTGAGTGCAGGGATCAGATGCTCCTGCCGGGCTGAGGAAAGCGGTTCAACGTAAAAAAAGCTGCTGCAAGGCAGGGTGCAGACCAGAACGGGACATGCGATGCGCTCTCTGGTAAGCGGTTCGATAATCCAGAGTGGATCGCCAGCAAAGTCAATCTGCAGCCGGTACCCTGGCTGGTGCTGTTGCGGCATGGTGGCGTCATGCTGCTGCATGTATCGATCAACGTGAAAGCAAAACTGGGAATACTGATACCCGGTAGGACGATCCTGCAGATACTCTTCCCATAGTACTTGCTTGGTGAGGTGGGAGTGCTTCTTGCCAAGTTCTTCAGAAAGGCGTTAAAGCTGGGGATAGAGATCCGCATATCGCTCGTCAGTGGTCTTGTTGGAACGCGGTGGATGAACCAGAAGCGACAGGTCGTAATCAGAGAGCGCAAACAGCTCTGAAAACGCTTTTCCGCTACTCTTGAACCGATGCAGATAGTTTTTGATGGTGACGCGGTGAATACCCGTACTGCGATGGATTTCCCGTTGGGAAGACTCCTCCATAAAGAGTTTGAGAATACGTCGTACTTGTAACATAGTCAAGGCTTTGTTTGCCATTGTATACCCCGGTTTTTTAGTCCGAAGGTACTGTTTATGATGTTACAAATCCGACCTGAGGGGGTGGTACACTTTACTCCGGTACGGGTGGTACATATTGTTCCGGAATCACTGGTACACTATGCTCCGGTAGAGGTGGTACACTATACTCCGGTGTGCTCAATTTAGACTGATCTGTCCAATTCAGAAAAAAAAGACAGTTCCTTTCTGTATAAGGGGTCTGCTCATGAAACGGACAAAAAGGCACGGTAAGGGTTTTTCATCGGTAAATATGTCTTTTTTGCAAAAGCTTATGATATCACTTAACTGATAGCATGATAAACTGTTAGAGAATATTCTTTGATCCTGCGATCAGACGGTAACACATTAAAATCTGATGGCTGGAAACAACGTTTTGGCAAAAGCTATTAAAGTAATAAAGTATTATATCGAAGTTATATACTGTTTTACAGAATCTCTTGGCGCACTATTATTTCCGTTTAGTGAGCAGACCCCTAAAAACCACCAAAAGACAATCGGTCGCCCCCTTCAGCTTGTTGATAAATACTCCAAAGTTTCTATAGTACAGAAAAGAAGGGACTTATTGAATCGGTATAGGAAATATTCCTCGAAGCTTTGCTTAGTGAAGGGATTGTCAAACATGAACTCATACTCCGTAGCTATGCTGCGGGGTAGTTGATTTGTTGAGTAAAAAATGGTGTTTTCCCATTCATGTTGAACCAATAAAGCTTTTATAGGGTAAAATATATCGTATATTTACACTGTTCCAGTAGTTTTTCCACCATTTTGATACTCCGAATGAGGTCGTTTAATGGAAGACTGTACCAGTCATTGCACTGCACATCCCGGACACATGGTTTACCGCATAGCTATCGGAGATGCAACAGGTGCATTGTGATAATAGAGGTCGCTTCAGAAAACGGATTATAGAAAACGTTAAGAGATTCGCTGTGATTTTAAGATGCTTTTATATAATTTTTATAGGTAAAATAACTCCTTTCGAAACGGCTGTATTTTTATAAGATTTTTTGGTGCTAAGCGCTTCAATAGAATTGATTCCGTAGTAAAAAAAGGCCACACATCAAGGAATCAGGCTTGGATGACTTGAGCTTACGGAGCGACTTGTTGTTGACCGCTTACCACCTTAGATCGGAAATAAGTTAATTTGTGCTAATTGAATATTTTAAAGATATTTGCGGGTTAAAATAAGCACTTGTATAAAAGAATCAGTAATGATAAAACATGCTTAACGTGTTTTAAAATCTGAGGTGACTCCATGATTCAAATTTCATTCATTCCAACGCAAAATATTTTAATATAAATTCTTATAGGGAAAAAATACGCATCAGCCGTTGCAATCCTATCTTGTTAAGCGCTCAACAAGAATTGGCTCCGAAGTAAAGACAAGGCCGAACGCTAAGAAAACCGGTCAACCCGACCCTTCATTACGGAAAAACTTGTAGTTGAACACTTATGATGCTGTTACAAGTGGTATCTGTATTGGATTCTGACGGATAAAATTTATTTATTATAAAGGTAATTTATAAATCGATATGAGTAATCCCATTTCCCGAATATTACTTTTGTTCTTCTTTCTAAGAAAGAAACATTTTATCTGTAATTGTACTTATTAATAATTTGGCTATTCTTTTTTATTTATAGTGCTTTTATATAAGTTTAATAATTATGTCAAATATTGATAAAACATTATTAAAAGAGAAAAAGAGATATGAAAACTTGTTTGCTGAAATTGCTACAAGTTTATCTGATAAATACTTATACACTAATAATGATGATAATAAGAATTCCTGGTGGCTAGAGCCCGTTGATGTTTTACAGCATCTTTTAGATTTTACAAGAAATCACCTTCATGCAGAAAAATGTGCTTTGTTTCTTGTTGATTCATCAAAAAAAAGTTTAGTACTTGAGCGCATTTCAGGAGATGTAAATTTTAACAAAATTAAAGATGTCGCAACATATGATTTGGCAAGCGCAAGTGATGCTCAAGGCGGTGTCACTCCATGGGTTCTTTTTAGAAAAAAATCATTTAATGCAAAAAGTTTTCAAGAGTTAATTGATAACTCAGAAGGACACTGGAAGGGTAATTGGGACACACCAATGTATGGTAGTTGTGATGAGGCTGAACGAAAGTTTAAATGCCTATACATGGTGCCATTAATTGTTGATAATAAATCAATTGGGGTTTTAAAGTACGAGAATTGTATACATGACAAAAACTTTTTTGATGATAATGATGAAAGACTAATTGATATGATTGCAGTGCTTATTACAAATTTAGTTATATCGCAAAGAGTAGAAAGAAGTCGTTATGACAAGATGCTGCCGATTATATCAAGTGCGCTTGTTGCGCATTTTGATAAGCCATCGTTTTATGAGGAATTACTTGAGCGTTGTCAACTTATATTAAGTGCTGAGTTCTGCTCGTTGTTTTTATTAGATGATAGAAAAAATTTATTTCTAAAGTCGATTGTAGGTGTCGATGACAAGAAAAAAGAAAAATTGAAGGGTTTTGCTTATTCTGATTATACAAATGCAAAAGGTCTCACTCCATGGATATTGACTAGGGAAATGTCATATAATATTAGAAGCTATCCTGATTTAAAATCTAAGAGTCAGCACAAAGGATGTTGGGACGAAATTGTTTATGATAACGAACCTGAAAATAAATTCAAGTCACTTTATTCAATTCCACTTATTATAGATAAAGAGCATATTGGAGTTTTTAAAGTTGAAAATAAAAGCATTCCTCCATACTATTTTACAGAAAGTGACGAATTGTTGTTTGATCTTATTGGACGATTAATAGCAATAGGTGTGAAATATGAAAAGACGAGAGAGATGGAGCAGTATTTGGGTAAAATGGCAAAGTCTGCTGAATTAGGATTCCTTGCAGCCGGAATATCACATGAATTTAATAATTATTTGCAAGAGTTTTTGGTTTCATTTGAAAATGCAATAGATATTTGTCATGATGAATGTGTTATTAATAAATTTGAATCTATAAAAAGCAATATATTTCGTGCTGCAAAAATGATTAATGACTTCAGAGATTTACTTAATCAAAATCAAAATATTACCGAATTTAATTTAGATGAGCTCCTCTCAAATATCATATTATTGTCAAAGCAGCGCTTCGAACATCACAATATAAACATAATTTATAAAAATTATGGCGTATACACTGTTTGTTTAAATCAGACTGATTTGCAAACAATTGTGATTAATTTGATTAATAATGCTTTTGAGTCAACATTAGATGTCAAAGATAATGGTGTTGCAGATGTAATGGTAAAGGTGGATCAATCAGCGACAATAGATGAATTTTTTATAGAAGTATCTGATTCTGGTAAAGGTATTTCTGTAGATAATCAAAAAAGTATATTTACACCTTTTTATACAACTAAATCTACTGGAATGGGTGTCGGTTTATTTTTAGTGCATAGATTTGTTACAAGTATGAATGGCCACATAAGTGTTGAATCGCCTAATGATAGAGGTGGAGCAACATTTAAAGTTTATTTGCCTATAAATACAATAAACTAATTAAAATATGAAAAGCTTATTGTATGTTGAAGACAAAGAAGTTTTACGTATTCAAGTAAATGAATATTTCGCAAGAAAAGGATGGGATGTTGATGTGGCTGATAATGGTATTGCTGCTCTTAACTATTTGGGCAGTAATAAATATTACGATGTCATGATTCTTGATCTTGTAATGTTAAATGGGATGTCAGGAGATGATCTGTTGGAAAATATTGCAAGCTCAGGTCTTGAATTGCCGCCCACGATTATGCTTAGTGCTCATTTATCAGAAGATACGATGGATAAATGTAGGTGTTTGGGGGTGAAAAAGTTTTTTAAAAAACCTTATTCTATAAAAGAATTACACGAATTCGCTTTATTTATGATTAAGGGTACGACTATAGATAATATAGATTATAATATTGGGCCGAAAACAATTAATTATTTGGTAAAACACAGAGAACAAATATTAAGAAATAACATTAAAAGAATTGCTGGAGATTTCTCTTTTAAATGCCAAGTTAATGAGCCATTATTTGTTGTTGGGAGACGATGGAATTCGTGGTATCCAAGTATTTTTAATGTGTTAGGTGGGGCTTACGCTGTTGTAGCTCCTGCTTTCAAGAAAATCGAAAAGAATATTGAAAATGAGATTAATCCTATATTTATAATTGATCCAGGTTTTGGTTTTATTGAAATATTTAAAGAGCTTGGTATATCTGTTGATAATATGAGCGGTTGTATCATTTCTCATAATCATCCTGATCATATAGGAGGTATCTTTGAATTTATGGCTGCCCGCCATGCTTTCGGGAAGACGACCAAAGCTTTTATTAATCCCGTTACAAATAAATTTCTTAATAGTTTTAGAGGATTTAATTTTGAAACAAATGAATTGAGTGAAAATTATATAGATCTTATCCCCCCATATAACATACATGATCAATATTTGCAAATACGTCTAAAAGCATTTGATACCTACCATGAAGAAATTGGTGGTATAAATAGTTCAAAAGGCATCATATTCAATCTTCGGAAAGGTATTGATCCTTTAAATATGGAAGAAAAAGCAGATGTAATTATTGTCGGTGATACTGAATATGATCATGCAGAGCATCATGATAAAATTATACCAATTATCTGCCGACATAATGTTAAAGTCATTATTCTACATATCGGATCTTCACAGTTAAAAGTAGCTACAGGTAAACATCTATATTTAAACGGTTTGATAGATATTTTAAATGATATAGATTCTCAGTTAAGAATAAATAAATACCCAGGCAAGCTTTTAGTATTGGTTTCCGAATGGGGGCTAGAACATGCGACAAAAAATCAAATCAAAGCCGCTTGTAATATCGATTTAATAGGATTTAATGATATCAGCCCAATAAAAGAAACAATTAGATGTCTGCAAAAAGATAAAAAGAAGATAGTCTTGATGCCTGCAGATATTGGTTTAATGATCGGTATGCAGACTGGTAATATTTATTTTGAAAATGGGGAAGATGTTGATGTGAATAATGTTACCTATGAAATAGGTGACAATGGGATTCGGTATAGCAAGGTTGCTTTGGAAAATTAAAAAAAAAGTGTATCAAGGTCTTTATAATGGAGATCTTGCAAAACCGAGGGAGGCACCCTGAATCGAACGGCTATGATTATCGAGAACTTACAGTGGCGCTCGTTCGTTCATTTTCAATATTGGGGTCGCTTCAGGATTCGGATCACAGAGTACGTTGATAGATTAGTAATCTCCGGATTATGTCGTCGGGTAATAGCGGTGCATTGCTACACCACCGTTCCCTAAGAACCCAGCATGCAAGGGGTGCGAAACGCCCCTGTTTTTGGGCTCTTTATGTCTTATAAAACCATATCGTATTTCTATATTTCAGAAATCCGTTAAAAAGGGTGCTTTTTAAGATTTGCAAAGGACTTTATGGAAGGAGGGGTTTGCTCACGAAACGGACAAAATAGCACGATAAGCATTTTATATCGGTATAGAATATTTTTATACAAAAGCTTATTTCATCATTTAAAGTACTGCAAAATAATTATTTAAAGAAATACTACTCAATGCTGATCTCAGGCATCAGCACCATAAAATCTGATAAGTGGTAATGACGTTTAGGCAGAAGTTATCAAAACTATAAGCCATTATATTTAAGAACATGACAATCTTACTAAATATTTTATTGCCCTTGTGTAGTCGGAAATTAAAAATCGACCAATTTCGGAAAGTAGTAATCACCCAGGCAGCGGGTTTAAACTACGTCATTTTAAAATGATTTACTACCACTTATTGAAGCGGTAATTGTGTTGTTTTAAGCTTGGCCCCTCCTTCCGCCGTTTCTTGTTGATCAAAGATGCTTTTACGGTGTTCGAGCCGGTAGCTCTTGCCGGTAAGCTTGATGACTTCGCACTTGTAGAGCAGCCGATCCAGCAACGCTGTTGCAAGAACCTCGTCGCCAAGCATCTCCGCCCACTCTTTCGGGCTTTTATTGGTCGTAATAATGAATGAGGCCTGTTCATGAAGCTGGTTGACGAGTTGGAACAGTCCGACGGCAACCGTTTTTTCAAGTGGGAACATCATGATGTCGTCGATAACCAGCAGGTGCGCACTCAACAATCGCTTGTACTCTCTTCCGGCTGCCGTTGTCAGCTCTTTGAACCTGATTGTCTGGATGAGGTCATCCATAGTGCGGAACAGTGCGTGATAACCGAGTTTAAGGGCTTCATGGCAGAGCCCGCCAGCAAGATAGGTCTTGCCGGTGCCGCTTGGCCCGATCATGATCAAGTTGTAGTTCTGGTCGAGCCAGAGTAGTTGTCGCAACTGTCTGAGCTGAACTTGACTGATTCCGTTCTGAACTCCAGAGTCATAATGATCAAGATCATGAAGTAAGGGCAGGTTGGCTGTCTTCCTGCGCCGTTCAAGCTGGGCTTTTTGACGGTATGAGCATTCCGTCTCCAGCAAGGTCAACGCAAAATCGCTATAGGATGGTTCGTTTTTGCGTGCGTCTTCGAGCAGGACATCAACGCTTCCTGCCAGCCCGGTGAGATTGAGTTCACGGGCGTGTTCCTGTATGGTGGTAATGGTTCGTTCCATGGTGATTAACTGAGAATGTTTTCATAGGTGGTTATGGCACTGCTCTCCGGCACAAACGAAAGTATCCTGTTCAGGTCACTCTGGAGTGTTTTCGGGCGAAAGGTGCTGAACACTACTTTATGACTCGGTTTTTCAGTCTGCTTCCGATAATTTTGCAGGATGTCATGGAACTCACCACATGAAAAGAGATGCTGATCGACACAGTATGCAAGGGCATCGTCAATCAGCCGCTGCTGGCATCCGCTGATGGTATTGCGTAGATGCAGGAACTGGTCTCGACTGTATCGGGGATAACGGTTATGGATGCTTTCAAGAAACAGGTCTGCATGTTCCTGATTGGTGAACTGCGGCATGAGTGAGTCCTGTAACTCTCGAAGTTTGAAGGAGGTATCACGACGGTGGTGGTTGTTGAGTACTACGATGCCTTTGCCACTCTCAATCGGGTGACCAGCCAGCAACTTGCCATCCTGGGCATACAGAACAAGGTTTTTCTCTCTGGCTTCCAGCACAACCAGTGTTCCCGGACCCGCATAGGTTCCGACTGGCAGGCTATAAAAATTCCCTCGATACGAGATCGTGTTGTCTTTGCGTACATGGTACTCTTTACCGACAGTACCGGAAATTGGATAGGGTAACGGCTCAAAAGGACGAAGATGGCGTTTTTCCACCTGCCACTCTGCTTCAGGCACCAGACGTGTGGTCGCATGTTCCTTGATATTGGCAGTTCGGTCGAGCCAAAGCTGTGCCTCCTGGTTCAACGCTTCAAGATTAATAAATCGGCGCCCGGGCAGGAAGTTGTGTTTCACATACTTGACGCCAGCCTCGATTTTTCCTTTACTTTCCGGATCGCTTTTTCGGCAAAGATGGATCTTGAGCCTACGGTGCAACAGGTATTTCCTGAACCCTTCGGTGTAGAGGATTGCGCCCCGGTTCTCATCGGCAACAATGGTTGAATCCTGATCATACACAAGCGTGTTCGGTATGCCTTCAAAAAAGGTAAATGCCTGTTCATGAGCCTCAAGCACAAAACGGGTCGTGATCGGCTGCTGGCTGAAGCTGACAAACTTTCGGCGGCTTCGGGAGAGCAGCATAATCATGAAGTAAACCTTCACTTTGGGGTCGCCTCAGAAAAGGGAAAAAATAGCACTATAAGAGATTCTGAAAAGACATAAGATGCTTTGATATATTACCTTATAACCGCGATGTCTATTATCGACACATCATCACCTTTCATCAGACATTGATGTGCTGTTGCCTTCGATCAGTATTGTTTGCTTTTCTTTAAACAATTACTTTGCTGTACTTTAAGTGTGTCGTAAGATGCCTTTGCTGAGGCTTGAGCCGTATGCGGTAAATGTCGCAAGTACGGTTCTTAGGGGACGGTGGTGCCGTAATGTGCTACCGTTACCCTACTTTTCTGAAGCGACCCCAAACTCTACCAAACTGACGATCTCCTTGTATTGGGTGAATCCGAGAAACGTGCGTTTTTCAATATTTTACCCTGAAAGTCGGGCTTTCCTCCGGCCTGCTTTTTCTCCGATCATAGAGCCGTGTAGTTGAAACATTGGCATGTCCGAGCCACTCTTGAACCTTTCCGATATCAGCCCCATGCTCCAGTGCATTGGTTGCTGCTGTTGAGCGTAGCGAGTGTACACAGAACCCGTTCACGCTGGCATTGATTCCTGTTTCTTTTCCGTATTTCCGGATAATACAAGTATAGATTGCCTGAGGATCCAGCGGTTTGAGCAACGTACCTGTGATATTGTTTTTTACCGGTCGGAATAATGGGCCTTTCTGGTCGTCACGGTGCCCGGCAACTTCAAGATACTCATCAATCAACCGCTGAGCCATCGGATGCATCGGCAGAAACCTGATCTTTTCCCGTTTACCGTGGATGCACAAATGCTGCACGCCGCTCCGTTGCTGCAAATCTTTAACCTGCAGCCGACAAAGTTCTTCCCGGCGTAACCCGTGGTAGAGCAGGGTAGCGAGGATTGCCCGGTCCCGTTTTCCTTTAAGAGTATTCGCCGGCGGCGCATCAAGCAGCATTCTTGCCTGACTGTCACCAAGGGCAGGAGTTGTGCCTTCATTGTTGTTGGCCGCAGGGCGTTTCACACCAAGAACCGGATTATGCAACACGGCATTCTGCTCACAAAGGTAATCGAAAAGCGAAGAGATCGAAGCAAGCTTGCGCCGGATGGTGGCGGCAGCAAGGTTACGCTGTTCGAGATCGGTTCGCTAGGCAAGCATGTGCGCTCTTGTGACCATGCGCATCTCTTCTGGTTCCGTGATGCCGAGAAATCGAGATAATTCTTTCACGTCGTTTCGGTATGCCCGTCGGGTCTTTTCACTGCGGATATTGGCATACCATTCGAGTTCAGGAGGCATGGCCTTCAGTGCATGAAATTCCTGTGCTGAAAGTGCCCGTTTTTCGAGGATCGGAAGCGTGTCGATCATGGTGCCTGGACGTTGGTTTTCTGTATTGATCTTTAGTTATGATAAAATACATTATCATATTTAAATTTGAAAAACGAAAAGATTTCTGTGAGCACCTTCTGTTTGGGTTCTTGACGACTTTGGCCTTCAGCCGCTTGATGCCACCACGCGCATCGCACTCTTGCAGATCCTTGAAAATCGGTATTGAAAACAGGTAATCATCGTCACCTTTTAGTTACAGATCTCAAAATGGTATGACGTAATAAATGATCCGACTTTGGCTGATGCTCTTATGGATCGACAGACCGCAAATGTGCATAGGATTGAGATTGAAGGAGAGATGCTGAGAAGAAAGAAGTCCTTAGTTTTTTTTGTATGTTTTCTTTATCAAATCCATCCTGAATTGGGTGGTACACTTTCCCCAGGAATATTCAGTTCTGGCGGATCAATCTAACTAATTCTTGACCACCACATGGTTGGTTTTAGAGAGTAGCGAGTGCGTCCTTAGAGGAAAAAGAGGGACTATGGAATCAAGCTATAAGTTCTACGAATACGAAAAAAGCTTCGATCGCATGAAAGAAATCCTGAATGCGAGCGACTTAAACTTTTTAGAAGTAGATGAGATTCCAAGCCGCGACAAGTTGACGTTTACGAACGGTTTCTACGTCAAAAAATGTTGTGCGCTTTTTGCCGATATCAGACGATCTTCTGAGCTTCCAACCAAGTATCAGCGGCCCACATTAGCACGCATCTATAGGTCCTACGTTTCTGAGGTAATTGCAGTCCTCAGTGGATCAATTGACTGCAAAGAGATTGTTATCGCTGGCGACTGTGTGTCGGGTATCTTCAATGCACAATACAAGTCTCAGGTTGATAGCGTTTTTTTTACCGCTGCCCAGATCAACAGCATGATCAGAGTGCTCAACTACAGGCTCAGAAAGCGCAATATCGACCCTATCGCTGTAGGAATTGGCATGTCATGGGGACGCGCGCTCATGGTGAAAGCCGGGTACAGCGGCTCAGGCATCAACGACATTGTGTGGATGGGTGAGGTTGTGAACGATGCCTGCAAGCTGGGAAACTATGGCAGCGCGAGCTACGGTGACGAACCACTGATGGTCAGTGCAGACTTCAGGGGGAATTTGAACGAGAAGAATCAGGGATTACTTTCATGGAATTCCAATCGGGGTTGCTACCACGGAAATGTGATCAACTTAGCCATGGATAAGTGGTATGACGAAAACTGTAACTGACGGTTTAGCTTCGCTTAGACCACCAGGTTATGATGAACTGGTTGAGCGCATGCTTGACGAGGCACGAGAAGAAGTAACCCGAGCAGATGCTAAAGCCAGTATCTTGCTGGCTCTTTACGTTGCACTGGAGGTTGTACTGTTTACTGCACTGGCCTCTAAATCTTGGATTCCCAGTTCACTGGCTGGTGGTTGGGAGCTGCTTTTCTGGTTCGGATGGGTGACGTCTACCGTCGGCTTAATCCTTGTAGCGATTGCGGTCTACCCGAGAGTGGCCAACAAGCATGACGAATTGATTACATACCATGGGCATGTGGCGGCATGCGAAAGCATTGGTGAGATGCAAGAGGGCTTACGTGCTGCGGCAACTATGGATCCTACTCGGCACGAAGAACAGTTGTGGACAGTCTCCGGTATAGCGCGAACAAAGTACCTGCACGTAGCTCGTTCAATGTGGTTTTTTTTTATTGGCGCAACCGGTTGCGCAATCGCTATTGCAGGCAATACTTGGGTTCCTACAGTCGTGGTATTTTTCTCAAGCACTGGGAATTAGTAGAGGAGGATTATGATTCAATCCCTGGCGTATCACTAAATTATCATTACTAAATATGAAAGATAAGTGATTGCTGAAAATGGATCCTGCGGCTATGGGCGATCTTTTTTGTTTGAATATTTATGCAGAGATGTGCAGAAATATGAACGCAATAAATTATTTTAATAAATGAGAGGGTTTCCTAAATGTGTTGTTCAATCTGAATAATAGATTAACGACTAGTTTACAAAGGAGAATGATAAATGGCAATTCAAAAATGTTTGTATTGTGGTGATAATATTAGCGAGTTGGCTGTAAAGTGTCCGAAATGTCAACAAACTAGCCCTTGCGATGAATTGATCAAGAATCAGAGAGATAAGAATAATAAACGGCAAGATGACCGCAGAGATTATGCGGAAAAAGAGCACGCTATTCTTGCGGGGGAAGTCAATTGTGCTGAATGTAAAAAGCCGATTAAAATTTCACGAGTGCTTGCTGGACAATCATGTGGTGAATGTGGATTTCCTTCAAACAAGATACCCTGCCAAATTTGTGGGGAGAATGCAGATAGATACGATGCTCGGAATAAGCAGTATACTTGCCTAGCTCACCTCGCGGAAGAATGTAAAATCTGTGGGAATTTGGTTTCGGGGAATGACAAAATGACCAAGTGGACTAGGGCAGCTAGACATGGCGGTTCGAGCTCCGCATACATCTGTTGCAGAAGTTGCCATGATAAAGAGTCTCGACCATCATCAAATAAATCAAGTAGCTGTTTGACTGTACTATGCATATTTATACCAACTATTCTATTTATTATCCGAGTAATGATATAGATTGATGGATTTAAAAGAACGTATCAACTACTCGAAATAAAGTTAAGTATATTTTGCGGACTCATCGTATTGATTCATGGAGTAATGCATTAATAGCAAATCGTAAAGTTCCTACTGGTGATATGCTGTTAGATATAAATGGTGATATTATATATTCCCAAATGCCGAGTGGTGATCGTGTTCCTTGGGAACTGTTTTTTGAATTTTATTCGTATTATTTTTTTATAAATAGGCGATGTACATCTCTTGGTATAGAAATAGATGAGTATATTTGTAATTCTACTCATGCTATGATTAATAACAGTAAAGATAAGTATTTACTGTTGCCAAGGTGGACTTTTCCTTTTTGCTATTTTGGTCCTCGATATTTTAATTGTTTTGTAGATAAGTCAGGTATTGATGTTGGTTGTATTATTAATAAAAAAGAAACTGATATTGTAAAGCCATCTTGCGGTAGAGGCCTGTATGATTCTTTTAATGAAACGTTCGTGCCACATTTTCGATATTATAGAGAAATAGGTTGTAGTATGACTGCTATTGACATTCAAATCGTAGATTTGGATGTCAATGGGTGTGGCTATGGTGACCTGAGGAAGCTTGAGTTCCTTAATCATACGGTAGACTTTATAACTGTACCTATGATAATAGGGCCAGGTAATCCAATGAATACATTTCTTGACTTAATGTTGTGTCTATCCGAAATGAAGAGAGTTTTAAAGCCAGATGGACTTATCTATATATCGGATTTTACTATTAATACAAGTCTTGTTTTGGCTTGTTGGATTTCTGGGTTTCATGTATATTATAATAATATTTATCCGAGTGACTTGCCAATTGGGCTATTTCTCCTCCCTAAATATAGGATTTTTACTGGCATAAATCAGTTTTCTCGAGTGTCAAATGACCTTAAAGATAGAGAGCTTATACCGTGCTATTGCTTGAAAAATATTAGGAACAGAGATCTTTTGTTTCCTGATGGTAAAGGAGATGGTAACGCATTTTGGTAGGGTATTAAAGAAAAAGAGCGATTCTTAATAGGTTTGTAGCAAAATAAAAAAATGAAGGATTTCTCTGGTTGCTTAATACTTATTGGATTAATTTTAATGGGATTGATTATTTCCTATCCAATGGTATTTGTAGCTATTTTTGTATGTATTGTTCTGTTTGTTATTGTGCATGCAATGAATAAGAATGCCGAAAAGCAAGCTCAAATTATTGAGAACAAGCATAAAGAAGAAATGAATAAACTTACAGTAGAAAATAAGATTAAAGAAGAACAAGAACAAAAAAAGAAAAAGCAAGAGGCGTTTGATCAAGCTGTTAGATTAAATAAAGATGTATGCCTTACTTGTGAAACTATCCTTCCAAAAAGATGTACAAATTGTAACAAGTGTATCAGTTGTTGGTCAAATTACTCTTCCCATTATCGTGATTTATGCAGCACATGCGGCAGAGAACTTGCAAGGAAAAAGTGTTTGATTGCAGAGAAAAAAGGAAAAGATGTATGCTGGACTTGCTTAAGAATTGAGCCGGGGCGGTGTAGTTGTGGAAACTGCCTATATTGTTCCGGTGATGCCGGCGGTGAATGTCAAGCCTGTTCTGACTGAATGAAAAAAATAATTAGCAAGCAACGTTCTGCTCTGTTTTTTGAAAATTTAATAGAAATGCTCCGATGTAGTAGCTTATCAAAATGATGTCATAATGTTTTAACGGATCAAATTAGCTTTTCTATAAAAGAATCTATACCGATAGAAAACGCTTGCTGTGCTTTAATCTCCCAATTCTGAGGTGACCCCTATATAGGAAGCTCAAGGAATGGCAAGGCATAGCAATATTAACACCACGCTCATTTACGCACACAATATCGACCGCATAGGGAAGGCCCCAGAGCGCAGAATTGAAACCCTTCTGGCGGTATCTGTGATCGGAAAACAAGAATAAGCCAAAAACGGAAAATAAGAATCACCCAGGGTTAGCGTAAAAAACACCCATAGCTCGTAGTTTGAAGGTGCCAACCAAATCAAACCCCAGAGCTATGAGAACACAGTTAAAAAAGCTAACCATGTACAACAAAGTTAAGGGACTTTCCCGAGAAGGATTAAGCATCCGTCAAATCAGCCGCAATACTGGCTTGGACAGGGCGACGGTGCGCAAGTACCTCCGTATGACCGAGGAGGAATTCAGTACCTTTCTTGCTCTGCAGAAGCAGCGCAACCGCAAATTGCAACCCTATGAAGAGTTTATCAAGAAAAGAGTTGCCGACTATCCTGATTGCAGTGCCGCTCAAGTCGAAGATTGGCTGAAAGAGCACCACCCGGATCTGCAGGAGATAACCACTCGAACGATCTACTCCTTTGTGCAGTGGATCCGAAAATCCCATGATATTCCGAAGCCGAAAGGAACCCCTCGGTACTATCAGCCGGTCGAGCAACTTCCGTACGGAGAGCAGGCGCAGGTTGATTTCGGTGAGTACTGGATGGTCAACTCTGATGAGTGCAAAGTGAAGGTACACTTCATGATTATGCTGCTCTCCCGAAGCCGCCAGAAGTTTGTCAGCTTCAGCCAGCAGCCAATCACGACCCGCTTTGTGGTTGAGGCTCATGAACAGGCATTTGCCTTTTTTGAGGGCATACCGCACACGCTGGTCTATGATCAGGATTCAACCATTGTTACCGATGAGAACCGGGGTGCCATCCTCTATACTGAGGCGTTCAAGAAATACCTGTTGCACCGCGGTCTCAAGATCCATCTCTGCCGGAAAAGCGACCCGGAAAGCAAAGGAAAAATCGAAGCTGGTGTCAAGTATGTGAAGCACAACTTCCTACCGGGGCGGAGCTTTGTCAATCTTGACGCCTTGAACCAGGAGGTGCTGCTTTGGCTCCATCGAACCGCCAATGCCAAGGAACATGCAACAACGCGTCTGATACCTGAGGCTGAATGGCAGGTGGAAAAACGGCATCTTCGTCCTTTTGAGCCCTTACCCTATCCGATTTCGGGTACTGTCGGTAAAGAGTATCATGTACGCAAAGACAACACGATATCGTATCGCGGGAATTTTTATACCTTGCCGGTCGGCACATACGAAGGGCCGGGTACACTGGTTGTGCTGGAAGTCAGGCAGAACACCCTTGTTCTCAATGGTCAAGATGGCAAGTTGCTGGCCAATCACCCGATCGAAAGCGGAAAAGGCATCGTGGTGATCAACACCAACCACCGCCGTGATACCTCTGCCAAACTTGGAGAGTTGCAACGCTCACTCATGCAACTTTTTACCAATCAGGAACAGGCCGGGCTGTTTCTTGAAAGCATCCATAACCGCTATCCCCGATACAGTCGAGATCAGTTCCTGCATGTACGCAATACCATCAACGGATGCCAGCAACGGCTTATTGATGATGCACTTGCACACTGCGTCGATCACCATCTCTTTTCATCCGGAGAGTTCCATGACATCCTGCAACATTACCGGAAGCAAGAGGAAAAACAGAGTCATCAGGCGGTGTTCAACACCTTCCGGCCAAAAACACTTCGAAGTGACATGGACAGGATTCTTTCGTTCGTGCCGGACAGCAGCGGCATAAACACTTATCAAAACATTTTCAGTTAATAATCATGGAAAGAACCATTACCACCATACAGGAGCATGCCCGTGAACTCAACCTCACCGGGCTTGCAGTGACCGTCGATGTCCTGCTCGAAGAAGCACGCAAAAGCGAGCCTTCCTACAGCGATTTTGCGCTGACCCTGCTTGAAACTGAGCTTGCCTGCCGCCAGCGTGCTCATCTTGAACGGCGCAGGAAAATAGCTAACCTGCCGTTGCTCCATGATCTTGACCATTATGACTCGGGAGTGCAGAACGGGATCAGCCAAGTCCAGCTCCAGCAGTTGCGGCAACTGCTCTGGCTTGATCAGAACTACAACTTGATACTGATCGGGCCAAGCGGCACCGGCAAGAGCTATCTTGCTGGCGGGCTCTGCCATGAAGCGCTGAAACTCGGTTATCACGCGCTCTTTCGGACCATGGATGACCTCATCCAAACCATCAGGTTCAAAGAGATTACAGCGGCGGCGGCAAGGGAGTACAAGCGATTGTTGAGTGCGCATCTGCTGGTTATCGACGATATCATGATGTTCCCACTTGAAAAGGCGGTTGCCGTCGGTCTGTTCCAACTTGTCAACCAACTGCATGAACAGACATCATTCATCATTACGACCAATAAAAGCCCGAAAGAGTGGGCAGAGATGCTTGGCGACGAAGTTCTTGCGACGGCGTTGCTTGACAGGCTGCTCTACAAGTGCGAAGTCATTAAACTCACTGGCAAGAGCTACCGGCTCGAACACCGTACAACCATTTTTGATCAACAACAACCGACGGAAGGAGGGGTCAATCGTAGAAAAAAGCAACTACCGCTTCAAAAAGTAGTAGGAAATCATTACAAAATGACGTAGTCTAAAGACGCTGCCTGGGTGATTGCTAATTTCCGAAATTGGCTGATTTTTAATTTCCGACTACAGT
>CAIPYV010000002.1 GCA_903869365.1 uncultured Chlorobiaceae bacterium | reverse complement strand
CGGCAGCCCCGTCGGCCGGGGCAACTTCGTTGGCTTCCGCTTGGTCTTCGTCCCGTAGTCAGTTGGCAGCTCATTCCGGCTTTGCTTTTGAGCGAGAGAGCAGTACCAACATTTTGGTGAGCGGCAGTGAGGGACGAGCGCCGCACGCCAAAATGTTCTGGTAACAAACGACAACAGAAATGACCACCTTGGGTGGGCCAAATTTTTTTTTGAAAATTCCCATTATCAGGTGTTTTTACACTTTTTTTACATCACGCAAGGTCAATTATATCATTGGTGGGAAGCCATAGCAAGTTCTTCAGGAGTAAAGTTGTATCCCTGTCGGTTAATAAATGCCATCCTTGTCTCTGCATCTTCCATTCTGTTCACAGCTTCATTAAACGCATCATCATGTTTCATCCTTTCCAGGAATGCATTGGCTTGTGCTAATGACATGGCTTTTTTGTTTTAGGGGGTTGGGGGGTTTCAACGCTGGTTGTTTCTTTTTCTCAATTCTTTCAATTGCAGTGATATAGCAAATTATTCTTGCAATGTCCTTATCAGAGAAAAGAAAAAAAAGAATCTTTATGAGGGTGCGTTCCAGATACCAGGCGCTGGCGTGCCAATCCTTTTTGGAGGCTTTGGTGATGGTTTTAAGGTGCTGCAGCTCACATTGCGCATCAACTGTCGGCAGAGTTTGTCGTAAAGCTCGCGCTGCAGGCTGTCTATCAGCCTGTCGGATTATCCCGCAAGACAAAATTATAGCAGAAAGCTGGAACTTGCCACTTATGAATCCATACCGGTACGTTATATCACCGGAAACAGGAATCAAGATCATGACACCATAGCAAATTTCAGAAAACGCTTTCTCGGTGAACTAAAACCCTTCTTTATTCAGATTTTGAGTCTTGCCTATGAAATGAAAATTCTCAAAATCGGCAAGATCAGTATTGATGGCACTAAAATTAAAGCCAACGCCTCCAAACATCAGGCACTGAGTTGGGTGCATGCCTGCAAAATCGAAAAGCAGTTGAAAGATGAAGTTGACTCCCTGCTTCGTCAGGCTGAACTTGCAGACCAGTCAACAATCCCTGACGGGATGACGATTCCTGAAGAGCTTGAGCGCCGTGAAAAGAGGCTTGAAGCTATTGCCAGAGCAAAGTGTGAAATTGAACGTCGGGCTGAGGAGCGATACGAAAAAGAAAACGCTGAACATGAGAAAAAGCTGCGGTAAACCACCAAAAGCTCCAGAGCCGGGGGTGAAGGATCATGACCAGGTTAATTTGACGGATGAGGAGTCAAGAATCATGCCGGTGTCGGGCGGTGGATTCATGCAGGCATATAACGCTCAAGCGAGTGTTGATCTCGACACCATGCTGATGGTCGCAGTTTAGGTCACTCAACATACAAACGATAAACTTGAGTATCCAGCCAGCTTTTGATGAATTGAACAAACTACCTGAAAGTCTGGGCAAGGTAACTGAGGCAACTGCCGACGCAGGATATTTCAGCGAAACGAATGTTGGATCAATTATCAAAAGTACTGATAGTTATTGTATTTCATGATTGAATTATGTACCTATCTCTCATGCTTATTGCGCACTACATTGATAGCCTGCTTGCTCAGGGAATTTACTGTTTCACTGGTCTTGAAGCTGTGGAAACACTTGGTTCCGGCGTTGTCGCTACCCGTGCAGCCCTTCGCCGTCTGCGGCATAGGGGAGCAATTGCCATGCCGTTCAGGGGCTTCTATGTTATTCTTACTCCAGAATACCGAAAGCTTGGCTGTTTGCCCGCGAACCAGTTTATTCCGGCATTGATGGAGCATCTTGCAGCACCCTACTATGCCGCACTCCTCACCGCAGCGGGCCAAAACCATTGCGATGGAGTTCCTTGCTGACCTGATTCGTGAAATTCTCAACGAAGACGACGATGGCATTGTTTTTGCCGACCTCTCCTATCACCTCAACCTCTTCATGTACCTGCCCAAGACCCCTTTTATCTGGCACATCACCTCCGGGCCGCGTCAGGGATTTGATGCCTTCATCATCATCTACAAATGGAGTCGCGACAAGCTCTTTACCATCACTGATTACCATTAAAAGCCAACAACAAGCGACTATGATACGCATACCAACACATCGGGCACCGACTCATCCGGGAGAAATGCTGCGGGAGGAATTTTTGAACCCTATGGAAATCACTCAGCGTCAGTTAGCCGACGCTATCCACGTTCCTTATCAGCGGGTCAATGAAATCATTAATGGTCGACGGGGTGTGACACCGGCAACAGCCTTACGGTTAGCCAAATTTTTTGGCATGTCGGCTGATTACTGGATGAATATCCAACAACGATGGGATCTCTATCATGCAAAAAAATCAGAAGATAAACTATTAAAAACTTGTTTTCCGATCACAGCAGTGGAAAAGAGAGATCGACGAGGTATGGAATAGTGGCACGTCTAACATGAATTGGAAAATGCTCCGTTGCAACATCGAGTATGAAGCACTCGACATGGTAGCAATAACTTGCTGAAGTGAACAGTATATGCTACATTATAAGAGAAAAAGCGCAAAAATGTAGTGTATATGATACAGTGATGAGTGATATTCAGGAAATCGGCGAGGAGCTCTATCGTCGGAGGAAAATGTTAGGATTGTCACAGCAGCAGGTAGCTGGCGCAAATGGAATGAGCCGCGTAACGCTTAGCCGTTTTGAAAATGGCAAACTGCCGGAAATCGGTATAAGAAAAGTTATGACCATCTGCGCAACACTTGGGCTTGAGCTCACCATAAAAGATGCTTCACAGCGCCCAACCTTGCAGGAGCTGATAACCGAAAGGGAGAATTAGGATGTTAGATGTATGGGTTACTCCTCATGTTGTCGGCTCACTGGATCGCCACTCACTTGAATCCGGTGCTTATACGTTTGCTTATCGTTCTGCAATTCAGTCCGGTGAGGATGTCTCTCTGACGATGCCGTGGTCACTGGAAAGTTATCGGTACCAAAACGGGTTACATCCGGTTTTTCAAATGAATCTGCCCGAGGGCAGGCTGCGGGAGTCCATTGAACTATCATTCCGAAAGCGTGTCAAGGGTTTTGATGCACTATCCCTGCTGGAGGTGGTCGGACGTTCGCAGATCGGCCGGTTGCGTTTTGCCAACGATCCTGGTGTGATCGATCAGGTTCCCTTGCAAAGTGTTTCGGAACTGGTAGCCTATGATGGGTCGGAGGACCTGTTGATCGATCTTCTGGAGCGTTTTTCTACTGTTTCAGGTGTCTCTGGAGTGCAGCCGAAGGTGCTGATCAGGGACGATGAAAAAGGAGGAGACGAAATGGAGACTTTGGGTCAGTCTCGTGTTACGGTGAAAGGGGCTACGCATATCGTCAAGGGTTGGGATCGTAATGAATATCCCCATTTGGCCGCTAACGAGTTTTTCTGCATGAATGCTGCCCGCCGAAGCGGGTTGGAAGTGCCGGAGTTCACTCTTTCGGAAAACAACCAGTTCCTGGTGGTCAAGAGGTTTGATTTGACAGAAGAGGGGCAATATCTTGGGTTTGAGGATTTCTGTTCCCTGAATGGTATCGGTACGGCAGAGAAGTATGACGGGAGCTATGAAAAGCTGGCCAAACGGATTCGCCAGTTTGTCTCTCCTGAACTTCAGGCCTCTGCTCTGGAGGTTTACTTCCGTTCACTCTCTCTTTCTTGTATCGTGAGGAATGGCGATGCCCATCTTAAAAATTTCGGTGTCCTCTACGCGGCATCAAACAAACCTGTGCGCCTTGCACCAGCTTTCGATATCGTTTCAACAACCGCGTATATCAAAAGGGAGACTCTGGCGCTTACTTTGGACGGCAGCAAGCGCTTTCCTGCAGCAAAGAAACTCATTACCTTCGCAAAAATGCACTGTAATCTTCAGCCGGCAAAAGCAAAACTCATTATCGAAGAGGTTGCCGATGCTGTTGCTGAAACAGTTGCAGGCTTGCGCCAGCATACTCTCGATTTCGCGGACTTTAAGCCTGTTGGTGAGGCCATGCTCAGTGAGTGGAATGAGGGTCTGAGCGCTATTTTGGCGAAATAAGGAAGAATGGATACCGGGCCGGAAGCGAACCACGTTGCCCATCAACTCGCCAGGAGCGCAGGTTGGATTCCGTTTTCGCGATTGCCATGAATAGGAGAGGTTAAAGAGGAGCTCTGTTTGGAGGGTATTTTTTCTCTCCGAATATCTTCATTTCCAGCACTGCGCAAAAGCTCTTCCGCTTTTAGCCTTGCAGGGAATGATAACGGGCGTATGATGAGCAATTCAGGCACCTTTTTTCTGCCGCCAGTATATGACGAACAAGACGATATACTGTCGTTCCTGTCGTAACGGGCCATCCTGAGTCGTTATTGTTATCTCGTTGGGATGCTCTTCTGATTGCGGTTTCAACCATCTCGCGGGTGATTTTATTTGCGGCGACACCCTTGTCATAATCAGGGAGATGACGACGTAAGCGGTCAGAGCAGGTTCTTGAGGATGTGATGGCATCACCATCATCGAAGTGCAACAGCAGCCAGTATTCAAATTTCGGGTTAATCAAACCGGACATCTTTATATTCGCTGAAAGATCGTAACTGCGAAGCTCCTGAAGCATCCCGCTCTGCCACCCACATTTCGTCTCGCCTCAACAAATGCTGATCCATCAGCAAGACATCATGGGTTGTGAACAGCAGTTGAGATCGGCTCTCCGGAGTGCAGCTCTCCAGATATCCTTCCAACAAGCGCCTTGTCAAAAGTGAGTGAAGG
>CAIPYV010000001.1 GCA_903869365.1 uncultured Chlorobiaceae bacterium | reverse complement strand
TACCATCGGCAGGTGAAATAGTGCTGGAATCAGGGAGAGTCCGGCGATAGGAACGTGAATGGCAAAGATGTAGGCAATTGCTTTTCGGATGTTGTCGTATATCCTGCGACCAAGCTTCATTGCTTGTACTATGGAGGAAAAATCGTCATCGAGAAGGACAATTGCTGCGGACTCTCGGGCAACATCGGATCCTCGTGCTCCCATCGCGATGCCAATATTAGCTGCTTTCAGGGCTGGTAATGAATAAATCCGGATTTTTCGACGCCGAGTATTCTCAAGCCTTCATCTGCCATTACCTCTATAAGTTTGGTCATTCTGGCTGTCTGCTCTTCATCAAAATGACACAGATCGATGATGGCTTCTGGTGCGCCTTTGGCGGCGATGATGCAGGTGTCGCTTTCTGGTGATTTCCAGGCTCGTGACAGTGAGAGTTGCTCTTTGGAAAGGGGGACTTCATGCAGGAAGTCCAACTGCTGATGGATGAGTTTTTGCTGGTCAAGGCGCTGATCTGCAAGCATCTTGATCGCCTTTTCCATGGGGTCGAAGGGGTTAAGCTGGCTGGCAAGGGTTCCGAATTCCAGCAAGGCATGAAACTTTTCTGGAAGGGTAGCTGATAACGTCTTATCGACATCAATAAAATCTTCTCCGGAAAAGAGCTTTTTCACGGTCATTCGGTTCATGGTCAGCGTTCCGGTTTTATCGACACAAAGAACCGAAGTGGCGCCCAGTGTTTCGATGGCTGGCATTTTTCGGGTGAGCACCTGTTTTTTGGAAATACGCCAGGCGCCCATGGCAAGAAAGATGACCAGGACAACGGGTAGTTCTTCAGGCAAAATTGCCATCGCGAGGGTTATGCCGGTCAGCACTCCATTGAGCCAATCGGCATGAAGAATTCCAAAAAACGTTATGACCAAAAAGCACAATGAGATGCCGAGTATAGAGAGTATACGTACCCATTGGCTGGTCTCTTTTTGCAAGAGTGTCTCTTCCTGGCTGAGGGTTTGAAGAATTTTGCCAATTTTGCCTAACTCGGTTTTTACTCCGGTTGCATAGACCCTTGCAATACCCTGGCCTTGAACAACCATGGTGCCGGAATACATGAAGTTCTCTTCGCTCTTGCTCACGGGAACAGATTCTCCGGTAAGCAGAGATTCGTCGACCAAGAGATTCAAACTTTGGAGAATTTCGGCATCGGCAGGAATCCTGTCTCCCTCACTGAGGATCAAAATGTCGTCACGAACTACTTCTCGTCCGGCAATCCTCCTTTCTGATCCATCTCGAATGACTAATGCGCGAGGACTCGACAGGTCGCGCAACGCTTCGAGTGCATGTTCTGTTTTGCGCTCCTGGTACAGGGTCAGAGCGACAACAAAGAAGACAAAGGTCAGAAGCATAAGGGCTTCCTGAACATCACCCAGCACCATATAGACTGCTCCGCATGCAAACAGCAGCAGAAACATTGGCTCTCGTATAACGTCAACTGCTGTTGAAAAAAAACCTTTCCGTACTGAAGAGGGTATTTCGTTATAGCCTTCGGTAACAAGTCGGGTTGCGGCTTCTGTTTCTGAAAGTCCTGTAAAACTTTGGGATTTCAATTGGTTATGCACGGCATTTCCTGATCTTTTTTCCTCAATATTCTGAAGCATATTCACTCTTTAGCGCCTTTGATCTCGAGTAATTGTTCTCTGAATGTCTCTTCATATATTTGGGACAGGGGAAGACAGGAGAGGATTTTTTCCAGAATCTGATTGCCGTCCCTGATAAAAAAGAACATGACATAGAAAAAAATCAAAAGCAGAACAAGGTCTTGAACCGCGGAGAGGGTAAACGATGAAACGTATTTGAAAAGAATGGATCCTTCCTGTCCGGAAATTTCCCCTGCTTTTTGCAAAATTTCACCTCGGTAGAGCTCAAGTTCATTGTAAAACGGGAGGGAGCGAAGATGCTGCTGAAAAACTGCTGGTTCAAGGATCTGCTGCTGCATCCAGGGTACGGCGCTTCGGCTTATCTGGGCTGCCTGTTGCATAACGATACCAATCAGGAGTACAAACGGGATGAAAACCATGAACATCAGGGTCAGCAAGGTCAGGGCGGCGTTCAGGCTTTTTTTTTCCTTTAAACCAGCTTGAAAATCGATGGAATATCGGCATCGCCAGCGCGGAAGAGATTGCGGCGAGAAAAATAGCCAGAAGAAAGTAGCGAATCATGGCTATAAATAATACCGAAATGAACAGAACAACCAGAAGAAGAATAACTTTGCTTTCTTTTATTCTGTCCATGATGTTTTCAGGATCTTTATCCTTTCCTTTTTGCCTTTCATATCCGTTTTTATAAACTAACACAGGCATATTAAGGTTGCCTTAAGCGATGCTTAAAATTTACTTAAATCGCATGGTATCATTCAAGCCAGGAAGAGCTGGTGGCACTCTCTTCTGGCGGACACTTGCAAGAGGTGATAGGCATTGATCAACAGCTCTTATTTATGCATGTTGTCGGGTATACTTATGCTGGTTTCTGTTGGATGAATCAATAAAGGTATTGATGACTACGAAAAATATGCTCTCTGATGTTCACGAGAAAAAAAAGAAATTACAGAAAATAGCAGTGGTTACATCCGGTGGTGATGCCCCTGGAATGAATGCTGCAATTCGTGCTGTAACTCGTGCCGCCATTGCTCATAAACTAAAAGTTGTCGGGATTCGTCGGGGGTATCAGGGAATGATTGAAGGGGATTTTATTCCCCTGAAAGCTTCTGATGTCAGCGGCATTCTTCAATTGGGTGGAACCATGCTTAAAACAGCCAGGAGTGCTGCATTCAGAACTCCGGAGGGTCGTGAACTGGCTTATCAACAATTGAAAATAAATGATATTGACGCAGTTGTTGTTATTGGCGGAGACGGTTCTTTTACCGGAGCTTTGGAGATGTCACTGGAATTCAATATTTCGTTTGTCGGCATTCCTGCCACCATTGATCAACGTGGCGGGAGTCCAACAGCAAAGGATCGCGTGAATGCGACCAGAATAGGGGTCGCTGCTGTTGAGGCATTGCTTGATGACCAGAAAAGCATCATGATAGGACTCTGTAATGAAAAAATTGTTCAGGTTCCCTTTAATAAAGCAGTGAAGCTAAATCACAGTATCGATCTCAATCTCCTGGAAATTCAAAGGTTGATGAATTGTTAGGCATTGAAGCACAACTTGATTCTCCGTTAAAATCGATCGCTGATATCAACACGATTGACATGAACGAACTACGAAAAATACTGGAGACAATGGTCAGCCGGTAAATTTTTAATGACGACAGCCTCGTCGCCTCGCTATAACAATCCTGTCATTTCTCAGATTTGACTTCCCCGCCGGGCTTTATTACCCCTTCAGCAGCGGGTTACTTCACCGCCCCGCCCTCTGCAATTCTCTGTTCATCTTATTCAACCGTTATCTTTTTTGTTACTCAATCTTTATTTATTTTCTTACATTTTATTGTTTCTTATTTGAAATAAAATGTTATGACCTATGAAACTCCTGCCTCTTTCGTTGCTGCAATTGTTTATGCCAAAACTACTTGGCATTGATGGCGATGCTGCTGGCGGCGGCTCCCCTGCTGCTGCCTAACAACTAAATGAGATCGAACAAGACTGCTACCGCCACTCCAACACCATGCCAAGACTCCACTACGAAGCGCTTCACAGAAAATGATCCCGACAATAGCTTCGCTTTGTTTACCGTCAAAAAGTTCTTTTAAGTCGGAAGATATTCAGCGTATTCGTACAGAGATTTTTGTCGATGGCAGCATGAATCTTGCGTAATTTAGTGGTGCCGATTATTTCTTATATGGCTGAAAATAAATCTCAATAATAGTTTCAATTACCCTATGATTATCGAACAGTTTCGTACAGGCGGTGACAGGAATTTCGGTTATCTTGTCGCCGATCAGGTTTCAGGTGAAGCCATGGTGATTGATGCCTCATTTAATCCGGGGATGATTGTCCGGTTTGCTGCTGACCATGGTTTTGTCATCCGCTTTATTTTTTCGACGCATGGTCACGACGATCATACCAATGGAAATGCTGCCATCATGCATCTGACTGGTATCACTCCCCTTCTCTACGGTGAGATCTGTCCCCTTACAGGGATCAAGGTGAGCGATGGTGCGTCGATTCCTCTTGGTGCTCTTGAAGCCCGAATTCTCCATACGCCAGGGCATACCATGGACTCTCTCTGCATTCATATCGGTGATGCTCTCTTTACCGGTGATACCCTTTTTACCGGAAAGGTCGGGGGAACCGACAGTGAAGAACAGGCTTTACTGGAATACCATTCACTGCATCACAAACTCATGGTGCTGCCTGATCTTACTCAAGTTTATCCAGGACACGATTACGGTATTGCCCCACTCTCGTCTATCGGCCATGAGCGCTCATCAAATCCCTTTCTGCTTCAGAAGGATTTCAATGCTTTTTTCCAGTTGAAACAGAACTGGGCGGCCTATAAAAAAATTCATGGTATCGCATAATTTCCGTTTTGAGCGGGTCGCTCTTGCAATTATGTTGTTTTTTTTTATAAATTAATTCCTTGTGCCAGATTTTATGGGTGCTGGCTGACGTACCCCCGCCTTATTCAGCTTTCAAAGATAATATAGGTGCGCTATTCTTGGTTTTACGTAAGCATTAATAGTGACATTCTGTGTTTTTATAATATTTAAGCAACCTGACGACTATGGATCAGCTTATAACATTAAGGACGCTGCCGGTTTCTGCTCTCATGCAGAAGGAATTTCGAATTATTAAAGGAAGCTGTACTGTTGCAGAAGCGCTTCAGATTATGAAAAAAAGTAATGAGAGCGGCCTTATTGTAGAACCGAGAAATGAGGATGACTGCTATGGTATTGTTACTGAAAAAGATATTCTTGAAAAAGTAATTGATCCCGGTGAAGATGTTCATCGCGATCCCTGGAATACTCCTGTTTTTCAGATCATGAGCAAGCCGGTTATCAGTGTCAATCCCGGTCTCAGGATAAAATATGCTCTTCGCCTGATGAAAAGAACCAATATCAGGCGCCTTACCGTTATGGAAAACAATAAGGTTTTGGGTGTCCTGAATATGACTGATGTGCTTCATGCTGTCGAGGAGCTTCCGGTTCATGACAACCATGTCGCTATGTAAGAGTTCCGTGCATCGTCGTCGACGGTTTGAGTAAACGATACCTGATGTGTTTTCCAGTGCACTCAAATTCGTGTCAGGTGTAAAAATTTCCGGCAGTCAGGTTCTCTTGTACTGCATTCCTCAGTAATACCAGAAAGACAATTTCAACGAGCGGGGCACTGCCAGCTGCAGTGCTCTTCTGTTTAATCAGTGAAGCGTCCTTGACAGCTTCATAAAGAGATTTGAGCGTATGAAACCATTTGATATTGTTATTGTCGGAGGCGGGGGTGCAGGTCTGTATGCCGCAATGGAGGCTATGAAAACCAATCCTGCGCTGAATATCGCCGTTCTGTCCAAAGTCTATCCTAACCGGTCGCATACCTCTGCAGCTCAGGGAGGAGCCAATGCCGCTCTTGGTAACAAGGCAAAGGACGATACCATTGAAATGCATATTTTCGATACCATCAAGGGCAGTGACTATCTTGCTGATCAGGATGCTGTCGAGGTTCTTTGCTCTGAAGCTCCTAAAATTATCCGTGAACTTGAAAATATAGGGACACCTTGGTCAAGACTGGATGATAATACCATTGCTCAGAGGCCTTTCGGTGGAGCCGGTCGTCCACGGTGTTGTTACTGCGCCGATAAAACAGGGCATACTATCCTGCAGACTCTTTACGAACAGTGCTTGAGAAAAGGGGTGATCTTTTTTAATGAATATTTTGCACTGAACCTTGCGGTCAACGGCAGTCGTTCCCGGGGCTTGATTGCCATGAATATGAAGAGCGGCAGGGTTGAGGCTTTCCCAGCCAAAACGGTGATTTTTGCGACTGGCGGCTATGCCAAGATGTACTGGAATCGATCCAGCAATGCGGCTGGTAATACCGGTGACGGTCAGGCCATTGCCTATCGGGCAGGCATACCGATGAAGGACATGGAGTTTGTTCAGTTCCATCCTACAGGTCTGAGAAAGAGCGGTTTGCTGGTTACCGAAGGGGCCAGGGGTGAAGGGGGCTACCTTATTAATAAGGATGGTGAGCGTTTCATGGCCAGATATGCGAAAGAAAAGATGGAGCTTGGCCCACGGGATCTTGTTTCACGTTCAATTGAAACGGAAATTCTTGAAGGTAGAGGTTTTGAAAGCCCTGCAGGGAAATATGTTCATCTTGATCTCCGTCATCTTGGAGCCGATCTCATAAAATCGAGGCTTCCGCAGATACGCGAGATGTCATTGAACTTTGAAGGAGTTGACCCTATTGAGGAACCGATTCCGGTAAGACCGACTGCCCATTACTCAATGGGAGGAATCGATACCGATAACTTTGGCCGCACGGTCATGGACGGTGTCTATGCTGCCGGTGAGTGTGCCTGTGTTTCTGTGCATGGTGCAAACCGCCTTGGCGGAAACTCTCTGCTCGACATTCTTGTCTTCGGCCGAATTGCCGGTCACACGGCGGCTGAAGAGGCTGGAAAATTTGAGCCTGGTACTATTTCTGAGGAAGAGATCAGGGTGAGTGCCGAGGAGCTCAGACATCGCATGCAGCCTTCCGGTCACTATGAACGGTATGGTGCACTGCGTGAAGAACTAGGTCAGACGCTTGCTTTAAATGCTGGTATTTTCAGAGAGTCTTCCCTGCTGCATAAAGGTATAGAGGATATTGCAGAGCTTAAGGAACGGTTTAAAAAAGTCCGTGTTTTTGATTCGAGTGATGTTTTCAACACCAATCTTATGCAGGTACTTGAACTGAAAAATATGCTTGATCTGGCCGAAACTGTTGCCGTTGGTGCCTTGGCCCGTGAGGAAAGCCGTGGTTCTCATACTAGGATAGATTTTCCGGTCAGGGATGACGAAAAGTGGCACAAGCATACTCTGGCAACCCTTGTTGATGGTAAAGTCCTTCCAGGTGAAAAACCGGTAACGATGGGACGCTATGAACTTCAGGAAAGAACTTATTAATCACTCTCTCATGACGGAAACAATAGATCAGCATCAGGAAGGGAAAAGAGATGTAACCTTTCGGGTTTTTCGCTTTAATCCACAGGTCGACAGCAAGCCATATTTTGACGATTATACGATTTCGGCTGAAAGAGGTATTACGGTACTCAGATCGCTGAATTATATTAAAGAGCATGTTGATGCCACGCTCAGTTTCAGAGCTTTTTGTCAGGCAGGAATATGCGGCTCATGCGGTATGCGCGTCAATGGTATATCAAAGCTTGCCTGCACAAGCCAGGTATGGGAAGAACTCGATAAATGCAGGGAGCCCGGTATCATCAAGGTAGAGCCTTTGCGCAGTCTGCCGATGATCAAGGATCTTATTGTCGATATGGATCCACTGGTTGATAAAATGAAGCGCTATTCGAACTGGATCAATTCAACCATGCCGCTTGCTGAAATGGGCAAGAAAGAATTTCTTGTTTCAGAAGAGGAGTTTCATCGGTACGATAAGGCAACCGACTGTATTCTGTGCGCTTCATGTGTTTCGGAGTGCAGCATTCTCAGGGCAAACAAAGAGTATGTCTCTCCGGCTGTGCTGCTGAAATCCTACCGAATGAATGTCGATAGCCGAGATTCCATTCATGATGTGCGTCTGGCCGAACTTGTCAAGGATCATGGCGTCTGGGACTGCACGCACTGTTACCGTTGTCAGGAATCGTGCGTGAAAAGTATTCCGATTATGGAAGCCATTCATGCGATACGTGAAGATGCGCTTGAGTGCAGAGGACCCAAAGATACCAGCGGTGCTAAACATGCCGAAGCCTTTATGGAGGATATTGAAAAGAAGGGCAAACTGGTCGAAGCCACTCTTCCGATACGAACCAATGGTATGGTCTGGACGCTGCGGAACCTTCTGCCAATGGCTATGAAGATGATTGTTAAACGAAGAACGCCACCGCCACCGCCACTTGTAAAATCGTCCAAGGGTATCAAGATATTCAGGGCGATGTTCAGAGAAATGACGGAACATGTCAAGCAGGATCATCAGAAATCTCATAAAAAATAACAAGGGAGAACTGCTGGATGAAGCGATACGCATATTATATGAGCTGCATCAATGAGTCCATGACGAAAGAACTGGACCGCTCGATCGATTTTTGGCAGAAAGACCTTGATCTTGAGTTTGTCAAGCTCCATGAAGGGACATGCTGCGGCGGCAGTAATCTTGACTATGTCAGCCCGAAACATTTTGCTCTGGTCAATGCGCGCAATATTGCACTTGCCGAAAAATTGGGTCTTGATCTTATTGTTTCCTGCAATACCTGTCTGATGACAATTCGTACCGCAAAGAAAAAACTTGATGAAACGCCTGCACTGAAAAAAGAGGTCAATGACATTCTGAAACAGGAAGGGCTTGAATATCGTGGTACTTCCGAGGTGCGGCATCTTTTGTGGGTACTGGTTGACGATGTCGGGCTGGACACCATCAAGTCAAAGGTAAAGGTCCCTCTGAAAAATTACCGGATTGCTCCCTTTTATGGCTGTCATATTCTCAGGCCCTCAACCGTTCTCGGCAGGGATAATCCTCTTGCACCAAGTTCACTCGACCAGCTGATTGAGGCTCTTGGCGGACAAACTATTCCTTTTGAGCATAAAAACCGTTGTTGCGGCTTTCATACTCTTCTGGTTGCTGAGGAAGAATCGCTCAATGTTGCGGCTGAAGCGCTTGAAGAGGCGATCAATGCGAAAGCTGATTTTATTGTAACTCCCTGCCCGCTCTGTCATACGGTACTGGATGGCTATCAGTCCAAGGCGCTCAAACAGGCACACATCGACAGTTCTATTCCTGTTTTTCATATTTCTGAAATGGTTGGCCTGGCTCTTGGCTACACAGCAAAGCAGCTTGGTATTAAAAGGCATATTGTGTGCTGATCTTTCGGAAAGTTTTAATAAAAGGCTGAAAAAACGTAACTTTGCACTTTTACTTTGCTCTCAGCCGGGGGATTACCGGATATTCTGAGGGGGTTCTTGTTTGTTTAACCCATCAAATTATTGCATTGCATGCTCAAAAATGATCTTTTTCTCCGGGCATTAAAGCGTCAGCCATGTTCCCGGACGCCAATCTGGGTAATGAGGCAGGCCGGACGTTATTTACCGGAGTATCGTGCTGTCAGGGAAAAAACAGATTTCTTAACGCTCTGTAAAACCCCGGAGCTGGCAACCGAGGTAACTATTCAGCCTGTTGAATTGATGGGTGTGGATGCCGCTATTATTTTTTCCGATATTCTTGTCATTAATGAAGCCATGGGCATGAATGTCGAGATTATCGAATCCAAAGGAATCAGACTTACTCCTCCTATCCGTTCCCAGGCTGATATCGACAAACTGATTGTTCCTGATATCGATGAAAAACTCGGTTATGTGATGGATGCTCTCCGTATGACCAAAAAAGAGCTTGACAACCGTGTTCCTCTTATTGGATTTACTGGAGCGGCATGGACACTCTTTACCTATGCGGTTGAAGGCGGAGGTTCCAAAAACTACGCTTATGCCAAGCAGATGATGTATCGTGAGCCAGCAATGGCCCATTCGCTTCTCAGCAAAATTTCAAGTGTCATTACCGCTTATGTGCTGAAGCAGATTGAAGCAGGAGCCGATGCCATCCAGATTTTTGATTCATGGGCAAGTGCACTTTCCGAGGATGATTATCGCGAATACGCTCTTCCATATATCAAGGAGACCGTACAGGCGATTAAAGCCAAACATCCTGATACTCCGGTTATTGTTTTCTCAAAGGATTGCAATACCATTCTTTCCGATATCGCCGATACCGGCTGTGATGCCATGGGACTCGGTTGGGGTATTGATATCGGCAAAGCACGAACTGAACTTGCTGACCGCGTTGCTCTTCAGGGTAACCTCGATCCGACGGTACTTTATGGTACGCCTGAAAGAATCAAGGCTGAAGCTTCCAAGATTCTCAAATCTTTCGGTCAGCATACCGAACATTCAGGCCACGTTTTCAACCTCGGTCACGGAATTCTGCCTGATATGAATCCTGAACATCTGAAGCTACTTGTGGAATTCGTTAAAGAAGAGAGCGCCCAGTACCACTAAGTGAACGTATCACTCTCTTTCCCGTTTTTTAACTCCGCCTGATGTTATGCATGAGGCGGAGTTTTTTTATCTGCGTTTTTGCATATTTCGCATTATCGCCTCTGGAGCAGAAAAAAACATTGAGAAAGGTATGGTAAAAGGGATAGAAAAAGCATCAAAGGCCATTGCTTTAGGGTGTAGTCCAGTTTTCTATTGTCAGGCCATAGAGTAATTCAGCCTGTGTGACTGAAGAAACTACAACACGGTGTATCGGCACTGCCACAAGTCGTTCACGAACACGAGCAATATCTCCCTTGATAATGTGACTTGTAATATTGGTATCCAGCATGTAGAGGTTCACTCTTTCTACTCCTCAAAAGGATCACGAAGATGATCAGATTGCTTTCGATCCTCAGCATTCATAAAATCTGCAGGTACTTCAGTCGTTTCGTCAAGCGCGAACAGTCCGGTCCATGAATCAGGATGTTGAGATAAAATGACATCACCGGAAATGGCATCACGACGGATAAATACCTCTGTGCCTTCAAAGCGAAACTCCTTCGGTAACCTGATGGCTTGACTTCGTCCGGATATAAAAATTTTAGCTGTGGCTGGCATGATTCCATCCTTGATAGTAAATTTACCGAAATATAGATGCCATTATGATAGATATCAAGGTATTTATCATTTTTCAGCAAGATTGATAAAAGGGGGGGGGCAGTCAGTAAAACATTAATCTTTTTTCCGCCATTTGACTCAGCCTGATGTTATGCATGGGACGGAGTTTTTTTATAGAAAATAATCTGAATGAAAGTGCAGATAAGGAGGCAACCTCCTGAATGTGTTTGAACTTTTCATATCATCCTGTATATTCTACAAATATACAATTTTGTCATGAACATTTTTGATGACGTCCAGGGGTTTCAGTGGGACAGTGGTAATTTTCTCAAGAACTGGGAGAAACACAGTGTATCAACCTCTGAATGCGAAGAAATATTTTTCAATCAGCCGCTTATTCTTGCTGACGATAAAAAACATTCAAGAACTGAGAAACGACACTTCGCACTGGGTAAAACAAATGGGGGACGTCGTCTTTTCGTTGTTTTTACCATTCGTAAAGATACTATTCGGGTTATCTCGGCAAGAGATATGAGCAACAAGGAGAAGACTATTTATGAAAAGAGAGAAGAGAGCGATTCCTGAATTCGAGAGTGAAATTGAAGAACAAGCATTTTGGTCTTCTCATGACTCTGCAGACTATGTGGATTGGGAAAAAGCAGGGAAAGCTATTTTTCCTAACCTGAAACCAACACTGAAAACCATCTCTCTTCGTCTGCCGGAACCGATGTTGAACCGGTTGAAGATGTTAGCAAATGAGCGTGATGTTCCGTACCAATCGCTTTTGAAAATTTTTCTCAAGGAACGACTTGACCGTGAACTTGAAAAATGAGCAAAGTATAGCACCTTTCAGCGCGCAAGAGATTGCAACACAACACCCAGGATTACCACCACCCATGGCAAAAACCAAAGCAGTAAAAGAGGCCAAGGAAGAACCGATAGAAAAGCAGCCGATAAGTTTGCGGAGGAATATTGATGCGGCAGAGTACAAGCATGTGGTGCTTGGGTTGATGTTTCTGAAATACATTTCGGATTCTTTTGAGGAGATGTATGCCCGACTCCAGAAAGGTGAAGGCGAGTATACTGGGGCTGATCCTGAAGATAAGGACGAATACAAGGCGGAAAATATTTTTTTTGTGCCGCCAGTAGCGCGGTGGTCTCAATCGAAAAAGAACATCCCATGCTTACCCCTCGCAGCATTGTGGAGCTGCTGGTAGCCATGCTTGAGCCCTACAAGGGGCGCGTGCTGGATTCCTGTAACGGCTCCGGCGGGATGTTTGTGCAATCGGAACGCTTTATCAAAGAGCATCAGGGCCGCGTGAACAATATCTCCATCTATGGTCAGGAGAGCAATCAGACAACCTGGCGGCTGGCAAAGATAAACCTTGCCGATACCGCCAAAAAGCTCTCGCTCATTCTTGCTGCTGAAGAACATATTCTCGGGCTTGCCGATGGCCGGAAGCGCTATAGCAACAGGCAATGGGCGTAAAAGATGAGGTTGGCTTTTTTCAGGCGGTGAAGGCACGTCTTGCCAAATTTTGATGGCACAGAGAGTGTTTACAGCAATGAAGCTATCGAAACCACCATTCGTCAGGTGATCGACAAGGCGCTGGTTTCGGAACAGGTGATTGATATCTTTGATTCAGATGGATGATGTTTTATGCGCTCTAAAAATAACGGTCAGAGGCAATTGGCGGTGAGCTTGATGAGGTGGCTTTTATTTTTTCACTATATTTCACGACTGTATCCATTCATATTTTTTTAACATCGATTTTATGGCCAGGCAGTGCCGCTGTTCCGACGGGTTGACCGATCGTACTCGGTTAGAGGAAATCGTACTCGATACCATGCTCTATAGTGCTCGACTCAAGGAGAGTGTGGCGCGGCAGGAGAGTGCGGTTATTGTTGCCATGGCAAAAATGATGGCCGATACGTTTGAGGCTGGCGGAAAAGTGCTTCTCTGTGGTAATGGAGGGAGTGCGGCTGATGCCCAGCATCTTGCCACGGAGTTGACTATACGGTATCGCAGCAGTGTTCAGCGGCCTGCGCTTCCGGCCATGGCGCTTTCAACCGATACATCGGCCATGACGGCAGGGGCGAACGACCTTGGTTATGATGCGGTCTTTGCCAGGCTGGTTGAGGCTTATGGTCGTGAAGGGGATATTCTGCTTGGTCTTTCTACCAGCGGAAACAGTAAAAGTGTGGTTAATGCTTTGGACTATGCGCGGGAGCATGGGATGAAAACCATTGCACTGCTTGGCGGCGATGGCGGCGTGTTGAAAGGATCGGCTGATCTTGAAATTATTGTGCCTCATTCAGGTTCCGCAGACAGGGTTCAGGAGTGCCATATTACTATTGGTCATGTTATCATTGATCTTGTTGAGCGGATACTCGGGTATTGCCGTTCGTAGAAATAACTAAAAAAAGAAGCTGGCTATGACGATTAAGCAGATTGAAGGAGTATTGAGCGCAAAGGATATCAGGTTCGCAGTGGTTGTGTCGCGCTTTAATGATTTTATAGGGCAGAAGCTTGTTGAGGGTGCTCTGGATTGCATTCGCCGTCATGGAGGATCGGAGGAGAATATTACCATTGTTCGGTGTCCCGGTGCTTTTGAACTTCCTTTAGTCGCTAAAAAGGTTGCCGTTACGGGTAACTATGATGCGATCATTACTCTTGGTGTTATTATCAGAGGTTCCACGCCTCATTTTGATGTCATTGCGGCTGAAGCGACCAAGGGTATTGCCCAGGTTGCTCTGGATACCATGATCCCGATCTCTTTCGGTGTTCTTACCACGGAAAATATTGAACAGGCTATAGAGCGTGCCGGAACGAAAGCTGGCAACAAGGGCTTTGATGCTGCCATGACTGCCATTGAGATGGCGAACCTTTACCGGCAGATTTAGTTGCTGCTGTAACGGGTGAGGTTATTGGCGATGATTTTTGAGGATGCATCTCGAAGTTCTTCAACGCTCTTGAAACTGGCTGGCTGAAGAGGGGGGGCAATGATGATCCTGATTTTACCCTTGTTGATTTTCAGGCTTTTTTTCGGGGTGATCAGATGGCTCCCTATGATAGTGACTGGCAGTACGGGAGTTCCTCCTTTTTGGGCGACAAGAAATGCTCCTCGCTTGAACGGAAGTAGTTTTCCGTCTACCGAACGGGTACCCTCGGGAAAAATATGGACGGAACGCCCGCTTTTTAAAACTTCGCTTGCGGCTAAAAGGCTTTTCAGTGCCTCCCTGTTCTGTCCTCGCTTGATCATGACAAAGCCGGCCTGTTTTATGACATGGCCGAATATCGGTATTCTGCCAAGTTCTTCTTTTGCCACAAAACGCAGGTTGAGGTGCATGCTCCCAAGCAGCAGCGGAATATCGGCCATACCGGCATGGTTGCTGACGACAAGGTAGTTATGTTCGGGACTGTAGTTTTCCTGGCCGGTTACTTCAATTGCAATGCCGAAGAGTTTTGCACTGAAACGGCCCCACCAGGCGGTTATTTTATGGAAGCTGTCACCGGTTGGATCGACAATGTTGACCAGCAATGAATAGAGTAACCCGAAAAACATCACTGGTATCAGGATAAAAAAAAATAAAAGGGTTCTGAAGTTTATTCCGCGATTGTTCATGGCGACTGTTTGAGCTCGTTGAGAAAGGATGCGAGCTCGCTGTACTCGGAACTGATGAGGGTTGCCCTTTTCTTTTTTTCGAGCACTTCCAGCAGGCGTTCGGGAATCTCTATTTCTTTGTCGAGCGCATCTTGAAGAACCTCAAGGAATTTTGCAGGATGGGCAGTTGACAGGACAATGCCTGCTTTGTGCGCATGGATGCCTGAGGCTATGTATCGTTCCAATGCACGGAAAGCGACGGCTGTATGGGGATCCATGATATAACCGAATCGGTCGTACACCAATCTGATTGTTGCGAAGGTTTCTTCATCCGACACGGCAATTCCTGTGATATCTTTACCCATAGCTCTATGGTCGTTACCGTAGAAGTAGTTGAGTCGTGCGAAATTGCTCGGGTTGCCTACATCCATTGCTGTAGAGCGTGTCGTGATCGTTGGACGAGGATCATAGCGTCCATCATCAAGATAGCGGGTTACGCTGTCGTTGGCATTTGAGGCGGCAATAAAGTGACTTATCGGAAACCCCATTCGTTTTGCAAGGATACCAGCGGTAAGGTTTCCGTAATTGCCGCTTGGTACAGAAAAGAGAGAGTCATGGTAACCATAGAGTTCTTTGAGCTGCAGTGATGCCCATGCATAATAGAATGACTGAGGAATCAGTCTCGATATATTGATCGAGTTAGCTGAGGTGAGTGTCAGGCGTTCTTTAAGGTCAGGATCAATAAATGCCTGTTTTACCATGCGCTGGCAGTCATCAAAATCGCCTTTGACTTCAAGGGCGTGAACATTGTCTCCGGCTGTAGTCAGTTGCTGTTCCTGCAGGCGGCTTACTTTGCCTGAAGGGTAGAGAAGAACAACCCGCGTGTTTGGAATACCCTGAAATCCGTAAGCAACTGCGCTGCCTGTATCTCCAGATGTTGCAACAAGCACGGTAATCAGCTGTTCCTCTTCTGCTGCAAAATAGCCGGTCAGTCTGGCAAGAAAGCGCGCGCCGTAATCTTTGAAAGCCAGTGTCGGACCGCAGAAAAGCTCTTCAATAAAGGTTTCTGTATCAAGCTTGACTATCGGGGTATCAAAGGGATAGCAACTCTCAATCATATCGCTGAGCTGATTGAGGGGGATTTCTCCACCAATGAATTTTTTTGCAATGGCAAAAGCGATGTTGTTGAAGGTGGCGCCTTCAAGCAGAGCCAGCTCCTCCGGTGAAAAGTGAGGAATTTCAGAGGGGATGTAGAGGCCACCGTCGGGAGCAAGTCCTTCAAGGGTGGCTTTTTTTATAGAAACCGGTACAGATGATTTATTGGTACTGAAATAGATCATGATTGATAAAACTCTTGATTGAAGATTATTGCAGGATTCTTGCACCTTCTTTGCAGATTGGCGATACCCATATATCGGATTCAAGGTGGGCTTTCGAGTGCAGGAATGCTTCTTTCATGGCCTGAGCAACGGCAAGAGCTGTTTTTTCAGAAGAAGAAAACGCAAACACTGAAGGGCCTGAGCCTGCGATGCTGCATCCGAGAGCGCCAGCATCAAGAGCGGCCTGCTTGACGTCAAAAAAGCCAGGAATCAGTGGGGCGCGTTTTGGTTCGGCAATAACGTCAACCAGAGATCGTCCGATAAGATCATAGTCGGAGGTGAGCAGGCCGGTGATAAGGGCCCCGACATTGCCCCACTGCTGGGTCGCTGTTTTGAGCGGAATGCTTGCAGGCAGTACTGAACGGGCATAGGCTGTGCGCAGTTCGGTATGGGGATGCACCAAGGAACAGTAAAGGTGCTCGGGTGACGGGATGGTAATGAGATCGAGTGGTGTATAGCTCCGTATCAGGACGAAATTACCGAGAATCGCTGGTGCAGCGTTGTCGGCATGGGCCGATCCGCAGGCAACCCGCTCCCCTTCAATGGCAAAGTGCACGAGCTCCATTTTGGAGCAGGGATGACCCATTAATTCGTTTGCAGCAACCAGCGCAGCGGCAGCGCTTGCCGCGCTGCTTCCCATACCGCTGCTGAGCGGCAGGTGTTTTTTAAGCTCCAGGGAGATATGGCCGGTAAAGTCGATCTGTTTATGGGTACGGATATATTCAAGAAATTTCAGAACGACGAAGCTTGATGTGTTTTTTTTAGGGTCAAGAGGAAGTGCGCCTCCATCGCCCGTGATGCTTGCAATGGATACCGGAGAATCCGATTGTATGTCATCGGAAAGCGTCAGAATGACTTCATCACCGGGTTCTGTAATGGCGAATCCCAAGACATCAAAGCCGCAGGCAACGTTTCCGACGGTTGCTGAAGCGAATCCTTTGACAGTTTTCATACCGTTTTCTGCGAACAAAATTCCTGAAGGTGATAGTGTAGGGTGTAAAGCTAATAAAAAGAGTATAGGTTCAAATGAGAGAGAGACAGAATTTGAATAACTAAAAGCTTTTCATTAAATTTGAGTTTTACTCTTTTGGAATGGTTAAATATCTGAGCTGAACTTCCAGAAGAAGTTAAGCAGAATCTTTCTCTTTTCTTAAACAAATAACCAAGCGGAATAAGATATGTCTATAACAGTCAGGCCTGATGAGGTTTCATCCATACTTCGCAAGCAGCTTGCCGGTTTTGAGTCAGAAGCAGACGTTTATGATGTGGGAACCGTACTGCAAGTTGGTGACGGTATTGCCCGTGTGTACGGTTTGTCGAAGGTTGCAGCTGGAGAGCTTCTTGAGTTTCCCAATAAGGTCATGGGAATGGCTTTGAACCTTGAGGAGGACAACGTCGGTGCTGTATTGTTTGGTGAATCGAATCTGGTGAAAGAGGGCGATACGGTTAAACGAACCAGTATGCTTGCCTCAATCCCGGTTGGTGAAGCTATGCTTGGCAGGGTCATCAATCCTCTTGGTTTGCCGATTGATGGCAAGGGGCCTATTGAAACCCAGATCCGCCTTCCTCTCGAACGCAGGGCGCCAGGTGTTATTTACCGGAAATCGGTTAATGAACCGCTTCAGACAGGTCTCAAGGCTATCGATTCCATGATTCCGATTGGACGTGGACAGCGCGAACTTATCATCGGTGATCGCCAGACAGGAAAGACTGCTGTTGCGCTTGATACCATTATCAACCAGAAAGGCAAAGGGGTTTTTTGTATTTATGTTGCGATTGGACTGAAAGGTTCGACTGTGGCTCAGGTTGTCAATACCCTTGAAAAATATAACGCGATGGAATATACCATCGTTATTTCAGCTACGGCATCTGATCCAGCGCCACTGCAGTTTATTGCGCCTTTTGCCGGTGCTACTCTCGGTGAGTTTTTCCGCGATACCGGTCGCCATGCTCTTGTTGTCTATGATGATCTTTCAAAACAGGCTGTTGCCTATCGTCAGCTTTCCCTTCTTCTTCGTCGTCCGCCGGGACGTGAAGCTTACCCAGGCGACGTTTTTTACCTGCACTCCCGTCTGCTTGAAAGAGCTGCGAAAATAACAGATGATATCGAGGTTGCAAGGAAAATGAACGATCTTCCTGATGTTCTCAAGCCTATAGTGAAGGGAGGCGGAAGTCTTACCGCACTGCCGGTTATCGAAACCCAGGCAGGGGACGTTTCTGCATATATTCCGACTAATGTGATCTCTATCACTGATGGTCAGATTTTTCTTGAATCGAATCTGTTCAACTCCGGACAAAGACCGGCTATCAACGTTGGTATATCGGTATCCCGTGTTGGAGGAAGTGCACAGATCAAGGCGATGAAAAAGGTTGCCGGTACTCTCCGTCTTGATCTTGCCCAGTTCCGTGAACTTGAAGCGTTTTCGAAATTTGGTTCTGACCTGGATAAAACCACCAAGGCCCAGCTTGACAGGGGTGCAAGACTCGTCGAAATTCTCAAGCAGGGTCAGTATATTCCGATGCCTGTTGAAAAACAGGTTGCCATTATTTTCCTCGGTACTCAGGGATTGCTCGACTCGGTTGATTTACGTTTTATCCGCAAGTTTGAGGAGGAGTTCCTTGGTATGCTTGAGGTCAAGCACAGCGATATCCTTAAAACTATAGCAGAGAAAGGTACGTTGGAGACTGATGCGGCAAATAAGCTCAAGGAGATAGCTGTCAAGTTTGTCAATGCGTTCAAGGAAAAAAATAAGGCGTAAGAAAACATGTTTTTCAAGTAATTTATTAACAGTCCCGTAATACATGCCTACATTAAAGGATATACGTGTACGAATCAAAGGGGTAAAGTCTACTCAGCAGGTCACCAAGGCGATGAAGATGGTGGCCGCTGCCAAGCTGAGAAGGGCTCAGGAGCGGGCAGTCATGGCTCGTCCTTATGCCGCGAAGCTGAAGGATATGCTGGGATCCTTGTCAGCAAAGGTAGACACTTCGCTTAATCCTTTGCTTTCCGGCCGTTCTGAGGTTAACAAAGCTCTTGTGATTCTTATCACTTCAGACAGGGGTTTGTGCGGCGCATTTAATACCAATATCATCAAGCTTGCCTACAAAACCATTCATGAGGACTTCGCCGATCTTCACAGCAAGGGCGGAGTAAGTATGATTTGTGCCGGCTCCCGTGGATTTGATTTTTTCAGGAAAAGAGATTATAAGATTGTCAAAGGGTACCCTGCTGTTTTTCAGAATCTTGATTTCAGTACGGCAAAAGAGATTGCTGATACCGCATCCGGTATGTATCTACGTGGCGAGGTTGACAGGGTGATTGTTGCCTACAATGAATTCAAGTCGGTGCTTGCGCCTAACCTGAAAGCTGAAGTGCTCCTCCCTATTGCACCGGTAACATCGGCGAAAGAGAGCAGCAGTGACTATATTTACGAGCCCTCTCCATCGGCGATTATCGACGAACTGGTGCCCAAGCATCTCAATACCCAGATATGGAGAATGATGCTTGAATCGAATGCAGCAGAGCAGGCTGCCCGAATGGCGGCTATGGATTCTGCCACCGAAAATGCAAAGGAGCTTCTTCGGACACTCAACATCAGTTATAACCGTGCAAGACAGGCTGCAATCACTACAGAGCTGAGTGAAATTGTTGCTGGCGCCGAGGCATTGAGCAGTTGATAAAAGTGACTCAAGATATCGATGATTTCAAGCGCCTGCAAGGGCGCTTTTTTTATTGTTACAGGGTTAACCGGTCTCTGTGTTATGCAGTTCATCAGGAAATGATTTATATTTTATACGGTAATGACGATTAGTAAGTCACATTTATAGATAAAGAAGGTATGGGCGGAAGTATGAAGATTTACAAGTTTGGAGGTACCTCTCTGGGGTCAGCCGGGCGAATTAAAAAAGTTGCAGCTATCATTGCCGGTGCATTGGAACAGGGTAAGATTATCGTTGTGGTTTCGGCCATTCATCGGGTTACCGATATGTTGCTTGAATCTGCTACCAAAGCGTGCAGCGGTGACGGAACCTATGGTGTTACCCTTCATGAACTGGATCATCTGCACCACACAATAGCTGGTGAGCTTTTTTCCGGTGATAACCTTGAGAGGGTCACTGTTTCGATACGTTCAGAACTTTCCGAGCTCAATGATTTTGTTCATGGTATTTTTCTGCTCAGGGAGCTTTCTGAAAAAAGTCTGGCGCGGGTGCTTAGTTTTGGTGAGCGCTTGTCTGCCCGGTTAGTCAGCAGTTATCTTCAGGAGCAGCATATTGCTTCATTTTATCTTGATGCTCGAGACGTGATTGTCACTGATACTCATTATGCTGATGCCCTGGTAGACAGCCATGCGTCTGAACTGAAGATCAGAAAACGTCTTGCATCGTTTACCGGTGTACCTGTGGTTACCGGATTTATCGCTGCTGCACCTGATGGTACGGTAACGACCCTTGGCCGTGGCGGTTCTGATTATACCGCATCAATTTTTGGTGCAGCTCTTGGTGCCGCTGAAATCTTGATATGGACCGATGTTGATGGCTTTTTCAGTGCAGATCCCAAAAGGGTTCGTGATGCAAGGATTCTGCCTTATATCACCTATGCTGAAGCTATGGAGCTTTCTCATGCAGGGGCAAAAGTACTGCATCCTCTTGCTGTTCAGCCTGCGATGAAAGCGGGTATTCCGGTATTGATAAAAAATTCATTCAATACTGCAGCTGAAGGTACTAGAATCGAGCGCTTCATGCCCCCCGATCTCAGCCGGACTTTGCCTGTCACTGGTCTTTCCTCGATCAATAAAGTTGTTCTTCTGAATCTTTCAGGAAGCGGGATGGTTGGGGTGCCAGGCATCGCATCACGCTTGTTCAGTTGCCTTGCTCAGAACAGGATCAACATTATTTTCATATCACAGGCTTCGTCTGAGCAATCCATTACTCTTGCCATCAATCCCTCGCAGGCTGTAAAAGCTAAAAAAATGCTTGAGGAGGAGTTTGTCAGTGAAATTGAATTCCGTCAGATAGATCCTCTGTTGATTCGTCGCAACCTTGCCATGATTGCTGTTGTGGGCAATAACATGTCCGGTCATCCGGGTGTCTCTGCCCAGTTGTTTGAAACCCTTGGTAAAAACGGCATCAATGTCATAGCTGTGGCTCAGGGTGCCAATGAAATGAATATTTCTTTTGTTATTGACAGTCATCATGAGGATAAGGCTCTGAACTGCATTCATGAATCGTTTTTCCTTTCTCAGCGCAAGGTGCATCTTTTTATAGCCGGCACAGGCACTATCGCAAAAAGTTTGATTGGTCAAATCAGTGCCCACCGTCACAACCTGCAGCAAGATAATGATCTTGATGTGGTCGTATGCGGGATGGCCAATACCGGTAATATTGCGCTGGATGATAACGGAATTGACCTTCAACATTGGCAGTCGGCTCTTTTACCGAGAACAGAGCATCATGATATTGAAGGTTACCTGCATCTTATCAAGGAAAGAAACCTGCACAATACTATTTTTGTCGATTGTACGGCAAGTGCCAAGGTTGCAGAAATTTATCCTGACTTTCTGCTTGGAAATATTTCAGTGGTAACGGCAAACAAACTTGGTATGGCGGGACAATGGCCGCTCTATCGCAGAATAAAGGATGCGCAGCGGAAAAGCAATGCCCGTTTTCTTTATGAAACCAATGTGGGTGCCGGGCTGCCAATTATAAACACCTTGCATGACCTTAAAAACAGTGGTGATAAAATTATCAGTATTGATGGTGTTCTCTCTGGAACGTTGAGTTTTATTTTCAATGAACTTCGCAAAGGTGGCCGCTTCAGTGAGATTGTCCGCCTTGCGCAACAGGCCGGCTATACTGAGCCTGATCCGAGAGATGACCTCTCAGGTGCTGATTTTGCCCGGAAGTTTTTAATTCTTGGTCGTGAACTTGGCTATACACTGGAGTATGGTGATGTGGTTTGCGAGAGTCTTGTGCCTCCTGAGTACCGAGGCCAGATGCCTGTGGCTGAGTTTCTTGACCGGTTATCGAGCGTCGACGAGTGGTTTGCCGCAGAAACCGAAAATGCTGCCAAGGATGGAATGACCATAGCTTATGCTGGTGAGATTCGGGAAGGAAAGGCAAGCATCGGGGTAAAAAGGGTTCCGCTTTCAAGTCCTATTGCTGGTCTCAGCGGGTCTGAAAATATGGTGGTTTTCACTACTGAGCGCTATCGGGCGACTCCTCTTGTTGTGCGTGGTCCAGGTGCTGGGGGAGAGGTTACTGCCGGGGGCGTTTTCGCCGATATTCTGCGTATTGCAAGCTATCTGGTTTAGGAGAACGAACCATGCATGCGGAAATTGTTTCCATTGGGGATGAACTGCTTAAAGGTCAGAGGGTCAATACTAACGCTGCATATATTGCTGCAGCTCTTGCTGGTATCGGTGTGTCTGTTGGACGCATTGTTGCTTGCGCAGATGTTGAGCGTGAGATGGTTTCGGTGTTTACCGAATCACTTGAACGGGCTGACATTGTCCTTGTTACGGGCGGGCTCGGGCCTACCAGAGATGACCGGACACGAAAAGCTGTGCAGGTTCTTCTTGACAGGGGGCTGGAATTGAGCGAGGATGCATACGAAAATCTTGCCAGCAGAATGAAACAAAGAGGAGTGGAGTTGTCGGATGCACTCCGCGATCAGGCAATGGTTATCGAAGGGTCTCATGTTATTGCAAATACCAAGGGAACGGCTGCCGGGATGATTATTGGCTGTGGCGAGCGCTTTGACCATCATTATCTGGTGCTGATGCCAGGCGTTCCTTCAGAAATGGAGGCCATGATGGAACTTACGGTGCTTCCCTATTTTGCGGCACTTTCCACCTCAGTAATTTGTCATACGCCAGTAAAAACAGTTGGGATTGGCGAGTCTACCTTGGCAGAGATGATTGTGGACATAGAAGATCGTCTGCCGGTGGGGACGACCCTTGCCTATCTGCCTCATGCTGCAGGTGTGAATCTGATGATCAGTACCATTGGGCGGAGTAGGGATGAGGTCGATCGCGATAATCTCAGCATTGTTGATGCCATTCTGGAAAGGGCTGCTCAGTTTATTTTTGCGACCAGCGATGTCACCCTTGAAGAGACGATTGGTGCAATGCTTTCTGCCAAAGGGATGACGGCTGCGGTTGCCGAATCCTGTACAGGTGGACTTGTTGCAAGTCGGTTGACTGATGTGCCTGGTTCATCACGGTATTTCCTTCAGGGTTTTGTGGTGTACAGCAATCAGGCAAAAGAGAAGACGCTTGGAGTTCCTAAAGATCTTCTTGACTCTTTCGGGGCTGTCAGCGAAGAGGTTGCACGAGCAATGGTAACAGGATGTCTTGAAAAAAGCGGTGCCGATATTGCTGTTTCTACAACTGGTATTGCCGGACCATCAGGAGGTTCCCCTGACAAACCTGTCGGGATGGTTTGTCTGGCGATTGCTACAAAATTGTCTGGCATGGTACGTTCTAAAACACTCGTTATGCAGGGAGATCGTGAACGAAACAAGTTCCGTTTCAGTGAAGCTGCTCTTCGTGAACTGTGGGAGTGCTTGCGTGATCAACCATGAAGACTCCCCTTTTTCAGGGTATCAGGAAAAGATTGGATGAGTTGGTAGCTGCATTGTCAAATGCGAAATTTATTCTCATTTTCAAAAAAAAGCCGCTGTTTTATCGATAACTTGCAGTACGGACAAAATTTTTCACCGGGTTTACGATAAGCACATAGTTCTTATGATAGCGTATGGCAATAATTGCAAGATTACCTGAGATAGTAGCGAACAAAATTTCAGCAGGGGAAGTTGTTCAGCGTCCTGCATCAGTGGTTAAGGAGCTTATTGAAAATTGCATTGATGCTGGTGCAGATAAGATAACTGTTGCCATTAAAGATGCCGGAAAGGAGCTTATCCGGATTGTTGATAATGGGGCTGGGATGTTAAGGGAAGATGCTCTGTTGTGCGTTGAACGGTTTGCAACGAGTAAAATTACCGGCGTTGAGGATCTTGACTCTCTTCTGAGTCTTGGATTCAGGGGTGAAGCGCTTGCGAGTATCACTTCGGTCTCGCATTTTGAATTGAAAACCCGAACAGCAAAAGAGACACTGGGGTTACGGCTCCGTTATGAAGGAGGAATTCTCGTCGAGGAGTCGGGGGTACAGGGAGAGCAGGGGACGACAATCAGCGTTAGAAACCTTTTTTACAATGTGCCCGCCCGGCGTAAGTTTCTGAAGTCTAATGCTACCGAGTATCAGCATATTTTTGAAATTGTCAAATCGTTCGCATTGGCATATCCTGCTATTGAGTGGCGAATGTATAGCGATGATGAGGAACTCTTTCATTTGAAGACGCCGGACATTCTCGAACGGCTCAATGTTTTTTACGGCAACGATTTTGCCGCCAGTATGATTGAGATTTCTGAGGAGAATGATTACCTCTCGATCAGGGGATTTCTCGGTAAGCCTGTTATGCAGAAACGTCGAAAACTGGAGCAGTATTTTTTTGTCAATCGCCGGCTTGTTCAGAACAGAATGCTCTCGCAGGCTGTTCAGCAGGCTTATGGCGATTTGCTGGTTGAACGCCAGACTCCGTTTGTCCTGCTTTTTCTTGGTATTGATCCTTCACGGGTTGATGTCAACGTGCATCCTGCAAAGCTTGAAATTCGGTTTGACGATGAGCGGAGTGTCCGCAACATGTTTTATCCGGTTATCAAGAGGGCTATACAGTTGCAGGATTTTTCACCTGACATGGAATCGAGGGAAAGCGACGACTTCCCTTCTCCTCTTTCTCATGAATCTTCTTACAGAAAGCTTGCATTTCCGGCTATACCGAGCCGCTCTATAGCAACAGGCGACCTTTATGCAAACTACCAAGCAGGCACGGTTCCTCAACAGGTCGTTCCCCGCGTTTCCGCCTTGCAGCAGGAGGATATGTTTGCCCTCCACTCTGTTTCGGGAGATGTCTTGCCGGATCGTGAGATGAGGGAAGGTGATTACGGACTTTCATCTCTGCTGCTTTCCCGTCTCAGTGAAGATGAAGCCGTTCCAAATCCGAAAGGGGCGGAACCGAAAATATGGCAGTTGCATAACAAATATCTTATTTGCCAGATCAGAACTGGGTTGATGATTATTGATCAGCATGTGGCGCATGAACGGGTCTTGTATGAACGGGCTGTTGATGTGATGCACCAGAATGTTCCAAACTCTCAGCAGTTGCTTTTTCCTCAAAAGGTAGAGTTTCGTCCGTGGGAGTATGAGGTTTTTGAGGAAATCCGTGAAGATCTTGACCGGCTTGGTTTCAATTTGAGAAAGTTCGGTAAACAAACGGTTATGATAGAGGGCGTTCCACAGGATGTTAAACCGGGAACTGAAGTCACCATTCTGCAGGATATGATTGCTGAATATCAGGATAACGCTTCAAGGCTGAAGCTCGACAAGCGTGACAACCTTGCAAAATCTTACTCGTGTCGCAATGCCATAATGGCTGGCCAAAAGCTCACTCTTGAAGAGATGCGAACACTTATTGATAACCTTTTTGCTACCCGTCAACCATACTCATGCCCGCATGGCAGACCCGTTATTATCAAGCTTTCTCTCGACCAGCTTGACAGGATGTTCGGGAGAAAGTAACAAGGAGGTTGCAAGTTTGTGCAAAAATAGTAAATTTGAACCCATGCCCTTGTAGCTCAGTGGATAGAGCAACAGTTTCCTAAACTGTAGGTCGGCGGTTCGAGTCTGCCCGAGGGCACTTTTTCTTTGCTCCACTCCTCTTTTTTCCGTTACAAACTTCATCTCCAGATGCTCTTAAGATCGTCATTACTATTTCGACGTTCATGTCGTTACATATCATTCATATTTGGTATGTTGCAACCTGAAATTTTGTTGTCGGGGGATGTTAATCGTTAAGAAAGATGAAGCTTGCCAGAATTATCATCAGCATTCTGCTGTTACTTTTCTTTGCTGATATTGCACGATATTTTGTTTATCCCGATATAGGAAAGCTTGTAGAGGAAAATCCTGTAAAAACAGCTTTTATGGAGTCCCGTGAAGCTGAGTGGAAAGAGCAAGGGCTCGATAATAAAAAAATACATCAGAATTGGGTGTCGCTGCACAATGTTTCTCCGAACCTGATCAAGGCGGTTCTGATTGCTGAAGATGACAAGTTCTGGAAGCATGAGGGTTTTGATTATCAGGCGATTGAGCGTTCGATAGAAAAAGACATTGCGGCAAAAAAATTTAAAATGGGCGGCAGTACCATCAGCCAGCAGCTTGCAAAAAATCTTTATCTCTCCTCTTCAAAAAACCCGGTTCGAAAAATCAAGGAGGCCATTCTTACATGGAGAATTGAAAAAAAACTTTCAAAACGCCGGATTCTTGAGCTTTATGTCAATCTTGTAGAATGGGGTGATGGTATTTTTGGTATTGATCAGGCTGCGCGTCATTATTATGGTGTGAGTCCTGCCCGTTTAACGGCACAACAGGCGTCAAAACTTGTATCAATCCTTCCGAATCCGATTAAATTTTCCCCGGTTGGTTCTTCTGCCTACGTTCGCAATCGTTCCAGAATAATCTATGCTATCATGCGAAAGAGGGGGATTTTTGTTCCTGATTATAAGGAGGTTATGACCATTAAACCTGATGTTGTACCGTTGGATTCGGTTGTGATTGGTGTTCCGGAATATCTTATTGATCAGGCAGTTTCAGCAGATAGTACTTCAAACAAGGGTTCTGAAGATAACAGTGCGCTTCCTGCTGGAAAAGGAGAGAGTGGTGGTTCCGAAACTCCCTCTGGAGCAGAGAAGCCTTGAAAGGAAACGAAGGTGCTATAAGTAAAAGAAAAAACGGGAGCATTACTATGAGTCTGCAGTTTGGTGAAGCCATAAAAATTGTGGCACAAACAAAAGTTTATCTGCTTTACCGTACCATGGTCTATAGTGGTATCGCCGTTATTGTTGCGTTTTTTCTCGGCATTCTCGTGCTTATCGGCAGCGTTTTCGGGAGTGGTGCTGCTGGAATACTTTTTCTTATTTCCTTATTTGCTGGCGGGTTCGGCTTCAGACTGCTGCGAGAATATGTCTTGTATTTGCTTCAGGCTGGTCATATAGCGCTGATAACCGAGATTGCGGAAAAAGGAAGCCTGCCGTCAGGTATTTCTCAGACGGAATGGGCCAAGGAGAAGGTTATGAAATATTATAAGGAGGTCAGTGTTCTTGCCCTTGTCGATCAACTGGTGAAAGGAGTGCTTGTTTCGCTGAACCGTACGTTGTTCAATGTCATGCATGCTCTTCCTATACCTGCTCTTGAAGGTCTCGCCAACATTGTGCAGCGCATTGTGAATTTCAGCCTGACGTATATCGACGAGTCCGTTATTGCTTATACCTTCCTTACCGGTAATGAAAATGTTTTTGATGCCGCTAAATCAGGTATTCTTGTTTATTGCCAGTCGTGGAAAGCATTGCTGAAAAATGCCGTGCTTCTGACGCTGTTCAGTTATGTGTTCGTTATTTTCACGACCATTGTCTTTATGATTCCTCTTGGGGCGATCGCCCTTTTTCTTCCAGCTTCTTGGGCGTTAGTGAAATTTTTCCTTTTTGTGCTGGCTCTTTTCCTTGGAGTATCTGCAAAATGGATATTATTCGATCCAGTTGCCTGTACTTCAACTTTGCTGACTTTTTTGAAGGAGGCTGAATCGACAAAGCCTGATCCGGAATGGGAGTCAAGAATTGAGTCAGTCAGTGAGCAGTTCCGTACGTTGAAGGTAAAAGCAGGAGAGATGATGCGCCCGGAAAGGGGTGCCATCTAAGGTACAATAAAACAGAAAAACGCCCGTAACTGGAGCGTTTTTCTGTTTATGGTAAGAAGTGATCTGCTTTGTTAGTCGTTATAGACTTCAAATAATGTTTTGTCAACTCCACAAACAGGACAGACCCAATCATCAGGAAGACTTTCGAAGGGAGTTCCTGGTTCAATTCCGCTGTCAAGATCTCCAAATTCAGGATCATAGACATAGCCGCACGGTACACAAACCCATTTTTGCATAAAATTATTCTCCGGTTTCATTAAGAGTTATCTGAATTGTGAGTGATGATACAGAAAAAAAAAGATCCATTGAGTACGATAAGTTCGTCTTGATGTTGAAATAAAGCGAATGTGCTTTTAAAAAGTTCTTTTGCATGTAGTAAAAAAGAGCTCATTCTGATATGCCGGCTGATTCAGTCTAATACCACCCTCTCAGCTTCATTGCTTCAGCCACTCGTTCAACGGCTACAATGTAAGCGGCCAGACGGTTATTGACGTTGTAAGCTTTGCTTTTTTGCTGTACCGCAAGGAAAGCTGTTTTCATTTTTTTTTCGAGACGCTGCTGAACCTCTTTTTCTTCCCAATAGTATCCGTAGGCGTTCTGCACCATTTCAAAATATGAGACGGTGACGCCTCCTGCATTGCAGAGGAGGTCGGGAATGATATAAACGCCTTTCTTATAAAGTATGGTGTCGGCTTCCGGGGTGGTTGGTCCGTTGGCAAGTTCTGCAATGATTTTTGCTCTGATATCGGGCGCATTTGTTTTTGTTATAACCGAATCAAGCGCAGCAGGAAAAAGAACTGCCACATCAAGTTCAAGAAGTTCTTTGTCTGAAATGGCGGCTGCTTCAGGAAAACCGGTTACTGAACCACTTTTCTTTTTATGCGCCATGAGCGCTTCATAAAGAAATCCATCCGGGTTATAAATACTTCCGGATGAATCTGAGACTGCAATTACCTTCATACCGAGAAGTTCAACGGCAAGTTTGTGGGCGTAGGAGCCAGCATTGCCGTAGCCCTGTATTGCTGCTCTTGCTCCAGCAAGGTTCAAGTCAATCGTTTCTGCGGCTTCCCGCACACAATAGATTCCCCCTCTTGCGGTTGCATCACCTCTACCGGCAGAGCCGCCAAGTGCGAGCGGTTTTCCGGTGATGACTCCAAACTGATTATGGCCATGCATGATGGAGTATTCATCAGCTATCCAGGCCATGATTTGGGGCGTTGTATACACATCAGGGGCGGGTATGTCCTTTTGAGGACCGATAAAGTTTCCGAGCTGGCGAATATAGGCGCGCGATAACCGTTCAAGTTCGCCGAGGGACATGTTTTTCGGATTGCAGATAACTCCACCCTTGCCGCCTCCAAGCGGGATATCCATCACGGAGGTTTTCCAGGTCATCCATGAAGCCAATGCTCGGACGGTATCGATGGTTTCGTCAGGGTGAAAGCGGATACCTCCCTTGTTCGGTCCTCTCGCATCATTATGCTGTACACGGAACCCATGAAAGATTTTTGTACTTCCGTTATCCATTTTTACAGGCATGGTGACATGGAGTTCCCGTAAAGGGTGGCGGAGAAGTTCATAAGCAGCAGGATCAAGCTTAATGATGTCGGCTGCGTTTTCAAGCTGCTTCAGCGAGGTGTTGTAAGAAATTTGTGCTGATTGGGGGCTCTGTGTCATAAGAATAGTTTTCGAGGGTGCGGAGAGGCCTTTTTTTATTCAATGGTAAAACTGCCCTTATAGACGATTTTTGCAGGTCCGGTAAGGAATACCTCATCCATTGCTTCATTGAACTGAACATCGAGGATATCTCCACTTTTCACTGAGACATGAAGCGTTGTGCATGAAGTTTTGCCAAGGCGATGGCTCATCAAGGCGGCTGCAACTGATCCGGTGCCGCAGGCCAGGGTTTCATCTTCAACACCTCGCTCAAATGTACGGATCGAAAGTGAGTCTGGCGCAGTGATCTCGATAAAGTTGACGTTGGTTCCTTCAGGAAAAATATCGGTTCGGTGCCTTATGGTGCGTCCGGTTCCGGTAACACTGGCGTTCTGCAGGTCTGAAGTAAAAATAATGACATGTGGAGAGCCAGTATTGACAGCGTGGCAGATCAGCCCCTCGATTTCTCTATTGTTGATGAACTCAGTAGGAGCAAGCATCCGGAGTCTGACGGTTTCGGCTCCTGTAATCCATGCGTCATAACGGTTGCTGTTGGCTTCAAAAACATAGCCGTTGACGGATGAGGCGGGAATTCCTATGGTATAGGCAAAATAGGCGGCGCATCTTCCGCCGTTTCCGCACATTGACCCAAGAAAGCCATCGGCGTTGTAGTATTTCATACTGAAAGCATGTGCAGAGGATGGTTCTATGAGAATAAGACCATCAGCACCGATTCCAGTTCTTCTTGTGCATAAGGTATTGATCTGTTCCGAGGTAAATTTTACGGAAAGGTTTCTGTTGTCGATAACAATAAAGTCATTGCCTGCACCAGACAGTTTGCTGAACGTGATCTCCATACTTGGTTAAAAATTCTTGATTGTGAAGTTTGTTGTTTGCCGACAGCGGACAAAAACGCTTGAAGCAAGAGCTTTCATGCTGTATAATAAAACAATAGGGAATTAATGCGGCTGTAAAACTATTTATTATTAAATAAATTTTCTTATTTTACTCACTGGTATATCTGTTGATTTGGTTGGGTAATTGCCGTTCTTAAACTCACTTTTAAGGTTTTTTTCCATAGATTTTGAAAGTAATCATAGTGCATTGCGTTACAAGACAGATAAAAAGGAGAAGGTTTTGGGAAGTGTTTTTGCCCACAGTCTGCAACCTGACTGTATGAGATGTTCTAACGCAACGGTTTTCTTTTTGGTTTCTTTAACATGAAATAGGTCCAAACAAAGGAGAGAATACAATGGCTGAACAAGTGAATCCGGCAGGAGTCAAGCCAAAGGGCACTGTCCCACCTCCCAAGGGGAACGCTCCTTCTCCGAAGGTGAATGGTGCAGCGGGTGCGCCATCGGTTATCAAGGAGCAGGATGCATCTAAAATGAGGAGATTTCTGTTCCAGCGAACAGAAACACGCACAACCAAGTGGTATCAGATTTTTGATACCGAGAAGATTGATGACGAGCAGGTCGTCGGCGGTCATCTTGCGTTGCTTGGAGTGTTGGGCTTCCTTATGGCAATCTACTACATCTCAGGGGTTCAGGTTTTTCCTTGGGGCGCACCAGGTTTCCATGACAACTGGTTCTATCTGACGATCAAACCAAGAATGGTTTCTCTTGGTATTGATACTTACAGTACAAAAACAGAGGATCTTGAGTTTGCAGCCTCGAAACTTATCGGCTGGGCGTTATTTCACTTCCTTTCGGGTTCCATCCTTCTTTTCGGTGGATGGCGTCACTGGACACACAATCTCACGAATCCTTTTACCGGTCGGGCTGGTAATTTCCGTGATTTCAGGTTCCTTGGAAAATTTGGTGATATAGTATTCAGTGGAACAAGTGCCAAAACCTACAAGGATGCACTTGGACCTCACACTATTTATATGTCGTTGCTTTTCCTTGGATGGGGTTTGCTGATGTGGTTGGTGCTCGGGTTTGAACCGATTCCTGATTTCCAGACCATCAATTCAGAGACCTTTATGTCCTTTGTGTTTTTTATCATCTTTTTTGCTCTTGGCATCTACTGGTGGAACAACCCTCCGAATGCAGCCATCCATCTGAATGATGATATGAAAGCGGCGTTTTCAGTTCACCTTACAGCAATAGGCTATATTAATATTGCTCTTGGTGTTATTGCTTTTGTTGCTTTCCAGCAGCCTTCATTTGCCGCTTATTACAAGGAACTGGACAACCTTGTCTTTTATCTTTATGGTGAGCCGTTCAACAGGGTGAGCTATAATTTCGTTGAGGAAGGCGGTAAGATTATCTCCGGCTCAAAAGAGTTTGCTGATTTTGCACCTTTTGCAATTCTTCCCAAGAACGGAGCATCTTTCGGTATGTCAAGGGTTGTTATTAACCTGATTACTTTCAACCATATCATCTGCGGCGTTCTCTATGTTTTCGCCGGAGTTTATCATGGCGGTCAGTATCTCCTTAAAATTCAGCTTAACGGTATCTACAATCAGATCAAGTCTATCTGGATTACTAAAGGACGTGATCAGGAAGTTCAGGTCAAGATTCTTGGTACAGTAATGGCGCTCTGTTTTGCCACGATGCTTTCGGTTTATGCTGTGATTGTCTGGAATACAATCTGCGAGCTGAATATTTTCGGCACGAATATCATGATGTCCTTCTACTGGCTGAAACCTCTTCCGGTTTTTCAGTGGATGTTTACCGATCCAAGTATCAATGACTGGGTAATGGCTCATGTTATTACTGCCGGTTCGCTGTTCTCTCTTATTGCTCTTGTGCGTATTGCTTTCTTTGCACATACCTCTCCTCTGTGGGATGATCTTGGTCTCAAGAAGAACTCCTACTCCTTCCCATGTCTTGGTCCGGTATACGGTGGAACGTGCGGTGTATCCATTCAGGATCAGCTCTGGTTTGCAATGCTCTGGGGAGTCAAGGGTCTTTCCGCAGTTTGCTGGTATATCGATGGTGCATGGATTGCTTCGATGATGTATGGTGTTCCTGCTGCTGATGCAAAGGCATGGGATTCCGTTGCAGGCCTTCATCATCATTATTCAGCCGGTATCTTCTATTATTTCTGGACTGAAACGGTGACCATTTTCTCGAGTTCACACCTTTCGACCATTCTTATGCTTGGCCATTTGATATGGTTTATCAGCTTCGCTGTATGGTTTGAAGATCGCGGTTCACGTCTTGAGGGTGCTGACATCCAGACCAGAACGGTTCGTTGGTTTGGAAAGAAGTTCCTCAATAGAGATGTTGCGTTCAGGTTCCCTGTATTGACCATTTCAGATTCAAAAATGGCTGGTACGTTCCTTTACTTCGGCGGAACATTTATGCTCGTATTCCTCTTCCTGGCCAACGGATTCTATCAGACTGATGTGCCGCTTAAGCCTACTGTAGGTGATGCATCCATATCAGGGCAGGTCATGTTGACTCAGGTTGTCGATTATCTGCTGAAGCTGATTGCTTAATACCGATCATTCACGAAGGAGTTTTGAGGCTCCTTCGTGAACATGATGTTTTGCTACTAAAGTTTACCACGTAATTAAAGAGGAGGGTTTTTATGGCCGATCCTGTACAAAAGCCAGATAGAGTGCCACCACCACCTGCCGCTAAGACTCCGCCTGCCGCGCCAAAAGCGGTAGCTCCGGCAGCAAAGCTGGGACAGGCAAAACCAAAAGAGGCTCCACAGCAACAAACGGGAAAACCTCGACTTGCACCACTGAATACAAATCTCGGGAGAAGCGGTGTACGTCAGGAATCTGCCCTTCCAGTAAAAAAGGTGGCTCCGAAACCGGCTCCTGCCGCTAAAGCGGTACCAGGCGCAAAGCCGGCAGCACCTTCCGCCAAGGGAGCTCCTGTTGCCAAGGGTGCCCCGGCAGCAAAGGGTTCAGCAGCTGCACCTGCAACAGGGGCTCAGCCTGTAGTGAAAAAGGCAGAACCAAGAGCAAAGTCCCACTATTTTATTATAGAAAACCTTTGTGTGGGATGTGGTCTGTGTCTTGACAAGTGTCCGCCGAAAGTCAATGCTATTGGATACAAGTTCTATGGAGATGTTCAGGAAGGTGGGTTCAGGTGTTATATTGATCAGGATGCCTGTATTTCGTGTTCAGCCTGTTTTTCTACTGACGAGTGTCCATCAGGAGCATTAATAGAAGTGCTTCCTAATGGTGAAGTGCTTGATTTTACTTTTACGCCACCTGAAAGACTTGATTTTGACCTCAGGTTTTTGCACAGATTCCACAGGGAAGCGAGATAGGACAAGCAGGCTTTGCCATGTCGCTGTCATTAGTTTTTTTTAAAGCATTGCTTCTGAATGAAGCAATGCTTTTTTTTTGAAGATCGTTATCTGTCATGCTGGAGCAAAACAACGCTACATCGAAAAATCAAGAATTCAGGCTTTGTGAAGCTACAGGGTCTGAAGCTTTTGCACTTATTATCATACCTACTTTCAACGAGGCTGAAAATATTGCAAGGTTGCTGAATGACCTTGCTGAACTCTATCCCTCATCTGTTGATATTCTTGTTATTGATGATAACTCCCCCGATGGCACCATAGATATTGTTCATTCAATGCAGACCGTGATGAGAGGTCTTCATAGTATTAAGCGAGAACGAAAACTTGGACTTGGTACAGCATATATTATCGGTTTCCACTTTGCCATGGAAAAGGGGTATCGATATATTATAGAGATGGATGCAGATTTTTCGCATGATCCTGCGGAAGTAAAACGCTTTCTTGATGCCATGAAGGGAGCTGATCTGGTTATCGGGTCACGGTATATGAACAATACGGTGAATGTTGTCAACTGGCCGCTTGGCAGGTTAATTCTTTCAAAAATGGCCAGTATTTATACGCAGTTCATAACCGGGTTGCCTGTTGATGATCCTACCAGTGGGTTTAAATGTTTCAGTATCGACGTACTGCGTGCTCTTGATCTTGACACTGTCAACTCGCAGGGGTATTCATTTCAGATTGAGATGAATTTCAGAGTGTGGAAGAAAGGGTTTTCCATTAAAGAAATCCCTATTGTATTTGTCGACCGATCAGTAGGAAAATCAAAAATGACCAGAAAAAATATACGTGAAGCAATATGGATAGTATGGTGGCTTAAAATCAAGTCGGTGTTCGGTTTTTTGTAACAAACAAAGCCCCGAAATTTTCGGGGCTTTGCTGGACACCATGTCAAGATTCTTTAGCATCTTTTGCCGCGATGATCTGTTGTGCGATATCGGGTGGAGCTTCTTCGTAATGGCTGAAGCTGTATGAATATCGGGCCCTGCTTTGGGTCAGTCGCGTAAGAGCATGATGGAATGCGGTCAATGCAGCCTGAGGGATAAGCGCCCTGATAATCTGTAATCTTACATCAGAGTCCATACCAAGTATTTTTCCCCGTCTGCTGGAAATGTCGCCCACGATTTCACCTGTATACTGTTCAGGCGCAAAGACAGTCAAAGCGTAAATCGGTTCGAGCAGAAACGGTCTGGATTTGTCGAAAGCATTTTTAAAGGCCATGCTTGCCGCAATTTTAAAAGCGTATTCAGAACTGTCGACAGGATGGAAAGAGCCGTCATAAGCAACGGCTTTGAGATCGACTACGGGATATCCGGCAAGAACACCTTTTTCTATCGCTTCACGAAGTCCTTTTTCAACAGCAGGAAGATAGCGGGTCGGGACAACGCCACCGACAACCTCGCTTGCGAAGACAAATCCGGTATCTCGAGCTGTTGGTTCAAGCCTTACCCACACATCACCATACTGTCCACGTCCTCCAGATTGTTTTTTATACTTTCCCTGTGCGGAAGATGCCACGCGAATGGTTTCGCGATATGGAATTTTAATTGGTGCAATATCGACCTTTACGTTGAACTTTGCCTGTAAACGGTTGATAATGATATCAAGGTGGGTTTCTCCAAGAGTTTTGAGAATGGTCTGGTTGAATTCCACATCATGATTGATGGTAAAACTTGGATCCTCTTCATGCAGATGGTGCAGGCCTGCTGAAATTTTGTCTTCGTCTCCCTGGGTAACAGGAATAATGGCAGTTGCAAGCATAGGAACAGGAAAGATAATAGGGCTTATTCTGCAACTGGTGCCTTTGTCGGCAAGGGTATCATTGGTATGTGCATCTTTGAGCTTGACGACCATACCGATATCTCCAGCAAGGAGTTTTTCAACGGGATTTTTTTTCTGTCCAATGATGGTGTAGACCTGACCAGGTTTTTCAAGTTGCCCTGTCTGGACATCGATCAGCTCATGACCTGTTTCCAGATGGCCGGAGTAGACTCTGAGATAGGAAATTTCTCCGACTCGCGGTTCTGACATTGTTTTGAAAATAAATGTCACTGTCGGGCCTTCAGGGTCTGGCTGAAGAAGGGTTTTGGTTTCATCGACGGTACAGATCGAATGTTCCGGGCCGCGTTCTATCGGAGAGGGACAGAGGTTGACAATGGCGTTCAGGAGCCGTTCTGACCCGATGAGATGAAGGGGTGAGGTGCAGAAAACAGGAAAAAAGGTTCTGCTGACTAATGCGGATTTAATTCCTGTCCTGAGTTCATCTTCGGTCAGGGTTCCAACTTCGAAGAACTTGTTCATCAGTTCTTCATCAGTTTCAGCTATCGCCTCAACTAACTGCTGGTGCAACTCTTCCGCCTGTTTCAGATGAAGGTCGGGAATATCGGAGATGATCATGCCTCCGGTTTTGTCGGGATTGAAGGTAAGCTGCTTCATCAGAAGAACATCTATAAGGGTATGGTGCCCTATACCCTCCTCAGCTGGAAACTGTATTGGGGTAACAAGATTGCCGAAATGATCTCTGAGGCCCTGGACTGTTGCGTTGAAGTTTGTGCGGTCAGCATCGAGTTTGGTTAAAATAAAGATCGTCGGTTTATAGTACTCTCTGGTATACTCCCAAATCGTATCAGTACCCACCTCTACACCGGATGCTGAGTTTACGGTAATCAGTACCGTATCGGCAACCCGCATTGCAGATTTGACATCCCCGTGAAAGTCGAGCAGGCCGGGAGTATCTATGATATTTATTTTACGGTCGTTCCAGAATCCATGGATAAGGCTGGTGTTGAGACTGTGTTTTCTTTGAATCTCATCTGCAGAGTAATCGGAAATGGTGTTTCCTTCATCAATACTGCCGAGGCGATTGATAACGCCCATAGTCAAGGCAAGTGATTCTGTGAGCATGGTCTTGCCACTCCCGGCATGACCTGTAATGACAATGTTTCGCAATTGATCCGGTTGGACGGCTTGCATAGCAGGACTCCTTTGTTGAATTAATAATGGCTTTGCATGCCACTGAGTACAAAGTATAGGGCTGTTGACGGTCGTTGAACGAAAACAGCATAAAATGTAATTAACAAAAAAAAGTGATATTTGCTGTGGTCTCAGCAATGAAATGGACAGGAAAAAAAGATATATTTTCAAGTTATTTCGGAACAGAAATTCCCTTTCGCTTTCTTTGTCCGATCAATGAAGAGAACAACTATAACTATTTTTTGTCATGCCTATTATTACGAAGATTCTTGCCCGACAGATCCTTGATTCAAGGGGAAATCCAACGGTAGAGGTGGATGTATACTCTGAAAGCTCATTCGGTCGTGCAGCGGTTCCAAGCGGTGCATCGACAGGTATTCATGAGGCTTCTGAACTCAGGGATGGAGATGCAAATGTCTATCTTGGCAAAGGGGTACTTAAGGCTGTTGAAAACGTTAATACGGAGATTAATGATGCTTTGAACGGGATGCTGGTGACCGAACAGCAGGAGATTGATGAAGCGTTGATTGCTCTTGACGGAACACCGAACAAATCCCGGCTTGGAGCCAATGCGCTGCTTGGTGTTTCGCTGGCCTGCGCCAAGGCAGGAGCTGAATATACAGGACTCTCTCTTTTCCGATATATCGGCGGCACAATGGCCAACACCCTGCCAGTACCAATGATGAATGTGCTTAACGGTGGTGCTCATGCCGATAATACGGTTGATTTTCAGGAATTTATGATTATGCCGGCAGGCTTCAGCACCTATTCTGATGCACTACGATCAGGAGCCGAAATTTTTCATGCCCTCAAGGCTTTGCTGAAAAGCAAGGGGTTGAGTACATCGGTGGGTGATGAGGGCGGTTTTGCTCCTAACCTGCGCTCAAACGAAGAGGCCATTGAACTTGTTATCGAGGCAATTGGCAAGGCCGGTTATGCCGTGGGTTCACCGACTGATAAAGGTGGTCTTGGTGGTGCACAGGTCATGATTGCCCTTGATCCGGCAAGTTCTGAATTTTATGACAGTGAAAGGAAGCTGTATGTTTTCAAGAAGTCATCAAAACAAGAGCTAACCTCTCTGCAGATGGCTGAATACTGGGAAAAATGGGCAAGCGACTATCCGATTATTTCAATCGAGGATGGTATGGCTGAAGATGACTGGGAAGGTTGGAAAATTCTGACTGACAAGATCGGCTCAAGGGTTCAGCTTGTCGGTGATGACCTTTTTGTCACCAACAGCAAAAGGTTGTCTGAAGGTATTGGCCGAGGCGTAGCTAATTCAATTCTTATCAAGGTCAACCAGATCGGTACGCTGACTGAAACACTGCAGGCAATTAATCTTGCAAAATCCAATGGTTATACTTCAGTCATCAGTCATCGCAGCGGTGAAACCGAGGACAGCACCATAGCTCAAATTGCTGTAGCAACCAATGCGGGTCAAATCAAGACTGGCAGTCTGTCGCGTTCAGACCGTATGGCAAAGTATAATGAACTGCTTCGTATTGAGCAGGAACTGGGTGATCAGGCCCGATACCCCGGCAAGAACACCTTCCGGGTATAATGAAGTCTGCAGGGAACCCTTTTCACAAAGGGTTTCTCTCGTTGCGCGGCTGCTGCTGTATCATCGGCAGCATCTGGCAACCTAAAGCGTTATGAGGCATGAAAATAATTATCGAAAGAATCTGGGAGTATATTCGTTTCAACCCGAAAAAGTTTTTTTTCCAGGTAGCCTTCAGTCTGTTTATCGTCTGGATCTTTATCGACGATTATGGCATCCTGAAAAGAATCCATATGGAAGCTGAGTACCGCACGCTGCTTGAGCAGGATAAAGTCGAACAAAAGAAGATTCGTGATAATGAGCTGCGTATTCAGCATGCCCATGAGCCTGACAGTATAGAAAAGGCTGCAAGGGAAAAATATAATTATCGTAAACAGGGTGAAACCCTGTTTATCATCAGAACACATTAAATCCAATGTATCAGTACCGCCGTCGGTTAACCCGTGAAGTTCCATTTGGCCCCATTCTTTTAGGAGGGTACCAGCCGATAAGGGTTGAGTCCATGACCAATACGCATACGATGGATACTGCGGCCACGGTTGAACAGTGCAGGAGACTGTATGAAGCTGGCTGCGAAATTATCCGTCTTACTGTTCCAACGGAGAAGGATGCTGAAAATCTCAGAAACATACGAGATCAACTCCGTGCTGATGGCATTGATACTCCGCTTGTTGCCGATATTCATTTTTCGGCTCGCGCGGCACTCAAGGCTGTTGAGTTTGTTGAAAATATTCGCATCAATCCCGGTAATTATGCTGCCGGGCAAAAGTTTTCAAGTAATGGGTATACTGAAGACGAGTATCTGCAGGAGCTTGAGCATGTCCGGCAAGAATTTTTACCTCTGGTTGCAAAAGCTCGCCTGAATGGTGTGTCGATGAGAATAGGCACCAATCATGGTTCTTTGTCCGACCGCACGGTCAGTCGCTATGGAAATTCGCCTGAAGGTATGGTTGAAGCTGCACTGGAGTTTGCCAGATTCTGTGAGGAGGTTGGATATCACGATATTCTGTTTTCGATGAAATCGTCTAATGTCCGGGTGATGATTCAGGCTTACAGGCTGCTTGTTCAAAAGGGTGATGCTGAGCTTCTTCATGCTTATCCTCTTCATCTTGGGGTGACCGAAGCTGGAGATGGTGATGAGGGTCGTGTTAAATCAGCCATGGGAATTGGTGCACTCCTTGAAGATGGCCTTGGTGATACGATCAGAGTCTCCCTGACTGAAGATCCTGTTCATGAGGTGCCTGTTGGTTTCGCGATTGTAAAAAAGTATAACGAATTTCATCTTGTCAAAGGTGATAGAGGACATCTCCCTCTTAAGCATGTTGTTGAAAGCCGTAATAAGAAGACGGTCAACCATCTTTTCACCAGTGGCCCGCAGCCTTTTAATCCCTTCAGTTATAAGCGCAGGATTGCTGTTCAGTTTTCAATCGCGGGTCTTGTTGTCGGGGGAGACAATGTTCCAAGAGTTGAAACTGAAGTACACGCTTCGCTTTCGGAATTTGAATCGGCTTTACAAGAGGTTCTACAGAGGCTTGCTCCAGAAAAGCCTCATGATGCCATTCGTTCAGAATTTGCTTCTGTTCGTGTCAACACCTCGGCAGACATTGAACGTCTTGATGATCTGATCGTTTATCTTGGAAATGCCGGGCGCTCTCTTGTTGCTTCGACAAGTGATGTCTCACTTGCTATACGTCTGCTTGATAAAGTTTCTAAAGTCAGGCTTGATATTATTGAGGGAGAACAGCTTGGGAAGGATTTTCTGAAGCATCTCGGTCATGATCATGCGGGGATTTTGGAGCTTTGCTTTCTGCATGAACATGCTGGTCCGTCAGTTCCTGCAGAGGTTCTTGCTCATCTTGCAGAGAAACTCCATAAGCAGGGTGTTGAGCGTCTGTTGTTTTCTATAATCACGGACAATACCGTTTTTGCCTATCGGAGGCTTGTTCAGGCTTTTAAAGCCCGTTCTCTCGACTATCCTCTTGTTGTGCGCTTCAGGGGAGAGAGTTCAGAGAGGCTTGAGAGCCTTATAGGCAGTTCGGTTCAAACAGGGTCTCTTTTTTGTGACGGCATTGGCGATATTCTTGCGCTTCATACCAGACTTTCGGTTGATGATGAGGTTAATCTGGCATTCAATATTCTTCAGGGGGCAAGAATAAGAATGTCAAAAACCGAATTTATTTCCTGTCCCGGGTGTGGCAGAACTTATTTTGAACTTGAAAAGGCAACAGCGGCAATCAAAGAGAGGACGGCGCACCTTAAAGGGTTGAAGATTGGCATCATGGGCTGTATTGTTAATGGCCCGGGTGAGATGGCTGATGCTGATTTCGGGTATGTCGGTGCAGGAAAAAACAGAATCAGTCTTTATGTCGGACGGGAGTGTGTGGAAGAAAATATTTCTGAACTGGATGCTGTGGATCGCCTCATAGGGCTTATCAAAGAGCGGGGTAAATGGGTTGATCAGGTATAATGTTTTATACCTTGATAACCGGGGCTTCCATGGGAATTGGCGAGGCTTTTGCCAGAGAACTTGCCAGTCGTGGTCGCAACCTCATACTCGTTGCCCGTTCGGCAGAGAGATTGCGGGCTCTGGCTGAGGAGTTTCGGCAGAAGAGAAGTGTTGCGGTAGAAGTTTGTGTTGAGGATTTGAGCGATGCAGAAAGTCTGGGCAGAATTTATGAGTTCTGCCGTCTTAAGAGGGTGGATGTGGATTTTCTGATCAATTGTGCGGGATTGTCGTGTGCGGGTGATTTTGCGGAAATACCCTATAAAAAGCTCGAAGAGATCATTATGGTCAATGTCATGGCAACCGCCAGGCTTACTCGTCTTTTTCTTAAAGAAATGATTGAACGGAAAAATGGCAGTATTATAAATGTTGCCTCCCTGGGAGGGCTTCAGGGGGTTCCCGGGCTTGGACTCTATTCGGCAACAAAGTCATTTATCATGACACTTACCGAATCGCTTCATGAAGAATTGCATGGGACAGGGGTTAACGTTGTCGCGGTCTGTCCCGGTTTTATCAATACAGGTTTTTTTAAACATTCCGGCCACAATGCTGCAAATCTTCGTTTACCAATGTACGGAACAGAGGTTGTTGTCAAAGCAGCAATAAAAGGCTTGCGGCAGAATCGTATACGGGTATTTCCAACGTTAATCGATAACTTACTGGCCTTTTCGCAAAGGCTGGTGACGAGACGGGTCGTCATACGGGTTGCTGGTTTTTTTGCGGCAGTTAAGGATAATTAATATAATTATCCTTTTTTCATTGTATTTTTAAAACCTTTCATTATATTACCAGCCCTGTTTTTTGAGTTTGAGACGCTGGTGTAGCTCAATTGGTAGAGCAGCTGATTTGTAATCAGCAGGTTGCGGGTTCGAGTCCCATCACCAGCTCTGAAAATCGGGTAGGTAGCGAAGTGGTTAAACGCAACAGACTGTAAATCTGTCGACTCTGTCTTCGGAGGTTCGAATCCTCCCCTACCCACAGTTCTTTACGTGTCAGGCTGATGTAGCTCAGTTGGTAGAGCACTTCCTTGGTAAGGAAGAGGTCATCGGTTCGAGTCCGATCATCAGCTCGAGTTTTGGAGGTATTGATTGATACGTCAGTAGCTTAATTGGTAGAGCAGCGGTCTCCAAAACCGCAGGTTGGGGGTTCGATTCCCTCCTGACGTGCACTCAACATAGATTTTTACTGTAGCTTATCCGGGGTTTTTCTCCATGATTAAATATATCGGCAAAGCAAATCAGTATTACCTCGATGTGATCGGTGAGATGAGGAAGGTTGTCTGGCCGAGCAAGGAGGAAATCAAGGATTTGACGATTGTTGTATTAACGGTTTCAGGTATTCTTGCCTTGTTTACGTTTCTTGTCGACTGGGTCATAAATTTTGTTATGGGAAAGTTATTATAAGAAACATGTTAAGGTTGATTTGAATGAGCGCTAAGAAAAAAGAAGTTGAAATCCAGGGTGTTCCGGTTGCGCGCTGGTATGCACTCAGGATTTATTCCGGTCATGAGCGCAAGGTCAAGGAGTCTATTGAGGCCGATGTTCTTCGCTGTGGTCTTAGTGAGAAGATATTGCAGATCTACGTCCCCTATGAGCGTTTTGTGGAGGTTAAAAACGGTAAGAAAAGAAGTTTAACCAAAAACGCATTTCCTGGTTATGTGCTTATAGAGGCAGTGCTTGACAAACAGACAAGAAATCTTATACTCGATATTCCTTCTGTAATGGGTTTTCTTGGAGTCGATGATGTTCCTACCCCGTTGAGGCCGGATGAGGTTGAAAAGATTCTGGAACCGGATAACTCCATTGAACACCGCTCTATTGTTGAGTCTCCGTTTAAAATTGGTGATTCTGTCAAGGTGATTGACGGGCCGTTCAGTTCGTTGACGGGTGTTGTGCATGAGGTGTCTACAGAAAGAATGAAAGTTAAGGTCATGATAAGCTTTTTTGGTCGCAGTACGCCGACAGAGCTTGATTTTTCACAGGTTAAGTCAGTTTCCCAATAATTAGGGCTTAAGTAATTTTAAGCTTCTGAATTGAAATAGTTTATGGCAAAAAAGGTAATCGGTTTTATCAAGCTTCAGATCCCAGCTGGTGCAGCAAACCCTGCTCCTCCTGTCGGTCCTGCTCTTGGTCAGAAAGGTGTCAATATCATGGAGTTTTGCAAACAGTTCAATGCAAAAACCCAGTCTGAATCAGGGATGATTATACCGGTAGTCATTACGGTATTCTCTGACAAGTCATTCACGTTTATTACGAAAACTCCTCCAGCGGCGGTACTTCTTCTTAAAGAAGCAAATCTGAAGAAAGGTTCTGGTGAGCCGAATCGTAACAAGGTTGGTTCTGTCAGTCGTGAGCAGGTACGCCGGATAGCTACACTGAAAATGCCCGATCTCAATGCGGTCGATCTCAATGGAGCTGAGGAGATGATTATGGGTACTGCCAGAAGTATGGGGATTGTCATTCAGGATTGATTTGTTTGTTATAGTTTAAAGCTGTGGGAGGCTGAAACGCCGCTTTTTTAACCACTTTGATAAGAAAAATAATGGCTGGAAAAAAATACAGAAATGCCGCACTGAAGATCGATCGTTTTCATGAATATGATCTGATCGATGCTGTTGAGAAGGTCAAGGAGATTACTGATGCTAAATTTAATGCTACGGTTGATATAGCCGTTAAGCTTGGGGTCGACCCTCGGCATGCTGATCAGGTTGTGCGTGGAACAGTCATGCTGCCGCATGGTACAGGTAAAACAGTGTCTGTGCTGGTTGTGTGCAAAGAGGCAAAAGCTGATGAAGCAAGAGAAGCTGGTGCGGATCTTGTTGGTTTTGAGGAGTATATCGAAAAAATCCAGGAAGGATGGACAGGTGTTGATGTTATTATTGCCACTCCTGATGTTATGGGTCAGCTTGGTAAAGTTGCCAAGATTCTCGGACCTCGCGGTTTAATGCCTAATCCGAAATCTGGCACTGTCACTATGGATGTGGCTAAAGCGGTCAAGGAAGTAAAAGCTGGTAAAATAGAGTTCAGGGTAGATAAGGCAGGAAATATTCATGCTCCTGTCGGCAAGGTTTCGTTTCAGCCTGACCAGCTGGTTGCCAATATCGGAAGCTTCCTTAAAGAGGTTGTCCGTTTAAAGCCATCTGCAGCCAAGGGTCAGTATGTGCAGGGAATTGCGCTTTCAAGCACGATGTCCCCGAGCGTGAAGGTTAAAATGGAAAAATTTGGCGCCTAATAAAAACGGTTTATACGATGAAGCGAGATACAAAAGAGAGGATAGTTCAGGAAGTTGCTGAGCAGATCAATAAGTCACAGGGTATATATCTGACTGAGTTTCAGGGATTGAGTGTTGCCAAAATGGCGGATCTTCGTCGGGAGTTCAGAAATGTTGGTGTGGAGTATCGTGTTGTAAAAAACACACTCATAAAAAAAGCACTGAAAGAACTTGGGGTTGCTGACAAGCTTGCCCCAGGGCTTACAGGAACGACGGCATTGGCGTTCGGATTTGATGATCCTATAGCGCCGGCAAAAGTTATCAAAAAGTTCAGCAAAACCAATGATGCCCTTAAGTTCAAGATGGCGGCAATCGATGGTGTTGTTTTTGGCGCTGACTCTCTTCCGCTGCTTTCCGAAATGCTGACCAAGACAGAAAATGTCGGTCGTGCAGCAGGACTGATCAACAGTGTTGTCAGCTCTGTTCCGATGGTTGTCAATGCGGTTATGAGAAACCTTGTGTGTGCTCTTGATCAGATAGCCAAGCAAAAACAGTAAGCAATACAAATCTATTACGCACTCGACAAATTATTTTAATTGTAAATTATTAAACAAGAGAGGGGAATAATGTCTATCGAAACACTTGTAGAGCAGATTGGTAAGTTGACTCTTACGGAGGCTTCTGAATTGGTGAAGGCTCTTGAAGAGAAGTTTGGTGTCAGTGCAGCTCCTGTTGCTATTGCCGGTGTTGCTGCAGCACCTGCGGGTGATGTTGTTGTACAGGAAGAGCAGACTGAGTTTGACGTTATATTGACAGCGGCAGGCGAAAGCAAAATCAATGTGATCAAGGCAGTACGTGCTATTACCGGGCTTGGTTTGAAAGAAGCCAAGGATCTTGTTGACGGTGCTCCGAAAACTGTGAAGGAAGCCATAACCAAGGATGAGGCAGAAAAGATTGCTAAAGAGTTGAAAGATGCAGGCGCATCTGTTGAGTTGAAGTGATCTTTAAAAAGAGTCATTACAATAACAAGCTCCGTTTCAATATGAGACGGAGCTTTGTCTGTTTGTGTAAGTACCGTATTGATGAGAGTTTCTGTGATGATACGATTAAGGTTCAGTCGGACATTTTTAGCCGTCCGGCAAGATTTATATGTGGATCTTTATGAGGACTTAATCTGTAAGTAATTCATGCAATTGATAAAAGCGAGGTGCATGTGAAAGTGGCTGATGCAACAACACCGTG